>NZ_BAAGXV010000088.1:0-165924 GCF_054779655.1 Pontibacter brevis | reverse complement strand
GAAGAACCTTGGTCAGACAGGAAAAGAAGGCTGATAATTACCTGGCATTCCTGCTGCTCGCGTGCATGAAGATAATGCTTAGGTATTTTTGAGATAGCTTCTAATGTTACTACCTATGGTGGAAATAATGGTGCTATTGATTTAACAGTTAGTGGGGGCACGGCACCTTATACTTACAGTTGGAGCAACGGCAGTGAAACAGAAGATGTGACTGGATTGGTAGCCGGATCTTATACGGTGGTTGTGACTGATGCAAATAATTGTACTGGTACTAGTACATTTACTATTACACAACCGGGGCCTCCAGTAGCCACAGGAGGCGTGCTGTGGGAGTACCTGATGAATGCTCCTTCTTCGGCTAATGTGCCTACCAATGGAGGAATGGTGCAGCCGTTCATTCCGACCGGCTCCCGCATACTTCCTTCCTTTGCCACACCGCGTAACTTCGGTCAGCAGTACTTCTCCCGCGCCAGGGGCTATGTGGTGGCTCCGGTGAGTGGCAACTATACCTTCATGCTGGCTGGCGACGACCACGCAGAGTTGTGGCTGAGCACTGACGAAATGCCTTCTAACAAGGCCATGATTGCCCATGTCTACAACCATACGCAGCAGTTCCAGTACGATAAGTACTCTTCCCAGACCTCTGCTCCGGTGTACCTGGAGGCCGGACAGCGCTACTACATCGAGGCGCTGCACAGGGAATACCGCGGCGTTGATCACCTGTCGGTGGGTTGGGTGATGCCAGACGGCACAATAGAGCAGGTGATTTTAGGACAGTACCTGAGGCCATATGTAGAAGATACGGACTCACTGGACGGCATGGTATCTGAATCTGGACTCGTTGCCAAGCCTCCTAAGGCTGAGAACCGAGTTGGAGAAGTAGACCCGCTGCTGGCATATCCGAACCCATTCCATGGCGAGCTGACAGTTGAGTTCTCGCTGGAGGAGGCCGAAGACAGGGTGATGGTGGAGGTCTTCACGCTGCATGGCAAGCTGCTGGAGACACTGCACGACGGCAAGGCGGAGGCAGGCGTGAGGTATGCCTACACCTTCAGCGGGGAGAGGCTTTCCACCGGCATCTACCTGTGCCGCATGACGTACCAGGGCAAGTCTGTGGTGAAGCGCATCGTGCTGGCCAGGTAAGCAGCTAAAAACAGGGGCAGGGTTGACTCCTGCCCCGAAGCACAGCAAGCCGCTCTGTCTGAGGATGGGGCGGCTTGTTGTGTTTATGTTATTAAAAAACTGGACGGCTGCTAAGGTTAAATGTATATACTTCGTGTTGGAATACACTTCCCTCTCCTGATACAATTTAAAACCGTTGCTGATTCTGATAATTAGTGTAAGTTATGAATAGGGTCACAGCTAGGGTAAGTGTGCTGTGTTTCAGGTAGTAAGGGTATGCAAAATTTTGCCTGGTTCTTTTGCTTTTTAAACTGGGCCCTTATGTCCGGGTCTTTAGAAGCTTTAAATTTTAACCTCCGGATTACTCTTCTTTACATTTCTTTTTATTCTGTTTGCTATTTAAATGATTATAATTGATAGAGCAGGGCAGTTGGAGTGAACCAATTGAATTTATAGAAGTATATAAATGTCAAATATAACTTTATGAATGCTGCTTTATACCTTTACGCCTCTATTCAGAGGCCTGCCTTATACCCCACCCTTATAAATGTCTTAAGTGCATCTGCGTGATGTTTTGCCTTCTGCTATACAACTGTATAACACGAAGTGATTTTTGTGATTTTTTAATTGTAGGGTTTACACTTTAGAGCATTTATATGATACAAATCGATTCTTCCTGAAGATCCGGCAGCAACAAATGATGTCACAAGACAAAACCTGAAGAGCTTCTTTATCTGGAAATTTTGGCGGGCTAACCTTGTTCTTTACTCCGGCTTCTGCAGCATGATGATTTAAGCTTTCTTCGTTGGTAGGTGCTTTGCAGCATAGCCAATGCCTAAACTATGTATAAACAACAGTAGTGATTTACATATCATAAATCTTAATTAATTTCTATGAAAAACATCTTACAATTTCTTGTTTTAATGTGTCTTGTACTGCTAACGTCAGGCGAGATAAGGGCGCAGGTCGTCACAGACCCCTCCCAATCAGATGCCACCTATGATCAGAGGAAGCGGGAAGCAATAAGGAGTAATAATGCTACAAGAAGTGCTCGTACAAGTGAACCTACACTCAGACAGGCTGCCTCTAGCGCTGCTCGAATTCTGGCAGAAGGTGATAACTGCTTTATACCAATAGATGAGAGTTATTCCGTAGTACCTCGGAATGATGATGGTTCTTATGGACCGAT
The DNA here is from genome assembly GCF_054779655.1 of Pontibacter brevis. NCBI lineage: Bacteria > Pseudomonadati > Bacteroidota > Cytophagia > Cytophagales > Hymenobacteraceae > Pontibacter > Pontibacter brevis. The sequence continues at coordinate 163,613 of NZ_BAAGXV010000088.1, read as the reverse complement.
ATCCCTTCCTTTTGAATATGACCTGTACGGTACTACCTATAACCAGGCATGGATCAATACTAATGGTAACTTAACTTTTACAGGGGACTTGCCAGAATACAACGCCAGTGGGTTTCCGTTCGACATTCCAATGGTTGCTCCCTTCTGGGCTGATATAGATACAAGACCCGCCGAGAGTGGCGCCATTCATTTTAAAGTTTCCCCTACCAGTCTCATTGTAACCTGGGACAATGTAGGCTACTATAACAGCAGAACAGATAAGAGGAACACCTTTCAGGTCATTATCACGAACGGGTTAGATCCTATCATAGGAGTTGGAAATAACACAGCTTTCTACTATCAAGACATGCAATGGACAACTGGATCAGCCTCAGGTGGAGTTGATGGTTTTGGAGGAGTGCCGGCTACAGCTGGTGTTAATAAAGGCAACACAGAAAACTTCATTCAGATAGGTAGATTCGGAATGAACAGCTCTGAGTACGATGGGCCGGGAGGCGAGACAGATGGGGTAAATTACCTGGACAACCAGTGCTTTAACTTTGTTGTTGGCGATGCTGTGAACTTACCTCCCAGTGTAAGTGGCATACCAGTTGGTAATACAGTTACATTAAATGTGGGTGAAGTAATAACACTGTCTCCGCAGTTCATTGGACCTGAAGTAGGGCAGTTTGTTACAACCGAAGTAAATACCAGGGGACTGTGCAATGTTGATCATACTGTAACGAATGGCGAAGTTTCCAGGGTTAACATGCAGATAACCGGAGCAGCATGTAACGTCGGAACGAACGTGATTACCCTGACAGCCACAGACAATGGAACACCTGCTCAGACAACGGTGATTAATCTGACAGTTATCGTAAACAAACTAGACCAGACAATTGCTTTTGATCCCATACCAGATAAAACACTTGAGGATGACCCATTCACTGTTAGTGCCACCGCCAGTTCGGGCTTGCCAGTCACATTTAGCATTCTATCAGGCCCGGCTACCATATCTGGAAATGTTGTCACGCTAACCGGTACTGGCGAGGTAGTAGTAAGAGCTTCTCAGTTGGGTGATGATACCTATAATGCAGCACCTCCTGTAGATCGTGCTTTCAATGTTTCCTCTACTGGATTAGAGAGCCAGACGATTACGTTTGCTGACATTCCGGACATGACTTTCGGGGAAGGTCCGGTAACGTTAAGCGCTACAGCTTCTTCCGGTCTTCCAGTTAGCTTCGAAGTAGTTTCAGGTCCTGCTACAGTGTCAGGCAACATTCTGACCATTACCGGAGCTGGCGATGTAACAGTCAGAGCAATGCAGGCCGGCAACGACACTTATTCGGCTGCCACTCCTGTTGCACAAACTTTTACTGTTGAAAAAGCTACGCAGACCATTACATTTGACCCTCTCCCTAACAGGGCAGTGGGCGACCCGCCGTTCATGCTGAACGCCACCGCCTCCTCTGGCCTGCCTGTTTCCTACGCTGTTGTTTCCGGCCCGGCCACCGTCAGCGGCAACATGGTTACCCTGACAGGCGCCGGCACCGTGGTGATACGGGCGACGCAGGGGGGGGGCGACAACTACAACCCGGCGGCCCCTGTCGAGCGAAGGTTCGAGGTGGTCGGCGATCCGGTGGCCACAGGCGGTATCCTGTGGGAGTACGTGATGAACCCACCGGCTGCGGTTGACCTGCCGTCAGGCGGGGAGGTAAGGCCGGAGTTGGACAACCCGACCGGCTCCCGCATCCTGACCTCCTTTGCCACGCCGCGCAACCACGGCAACAACTACGCGTCCCGCGCCAGGGGCTACGTAACTGCCCCCATAACCGGTGAGTACGTGTTCTACGTGGCCAGCGACGACCGTGCGGAGCTTTGGCTGAGCACAGATGAGGCACCGGAAAACAGGATGATGATTGCCTCGGTGATGAGCCACACCGACCAGTACCAGTACGACAAGTACCCTTCCCAGACCTCTGCCCCCATCATGTTGCAGGCGGGGCAGCGCTACTACATCGAGGCCCTGCACCGGGAGTACCGCGGCGTGGACCACCTGTCGGTGGGCTGGAGAATGCCGGACGGCACCATGGAGCAGGTTATCTCGGGCCACTACCTGAGCCCGTTCGTTCCGGAAGTGGTGGAGGGCATCGTGTGGGAGTACCTGATGGACCCGCCGGCATGGGGCGACCTGCCTTCAAACGGAGCCATGATACCGGAGTTCGTGCCGACCGGCTCCCGGCTCCTGACCTCGTTTGCCACACCGCGCAACGTGGGCAACCAGTACTTCTCCCGCGCCAGGGGCTACGTGGTGGCGCCGATGACAGGTGACTATGTGTTCTACCTGGCCGGTGACGACCGTGCGGAGCTGTGGCTGAGCACAGACAACTACCCTGCCAACAAGCGGATGATAGCGTCCGTGAACAGCCACACGGCGCAGTACCAGTACGACAAGTACCCCTCCCAGATGGCCCGGGTGAGGCTGCAGGCGGGGCAGCGCTACTACATCGAGGCGCTGCACAGGGAATACCGTGGGGTGGACCACCTGTCGGTGGGCTGGAGAATGCCGGACGGCACCATGGAGCAGACGATATCCGGCCAGTACCTGAGGCCGTATGTGCCTGAAGTGGTGGAGGGCATCGTGTGGGAGTACCTGATGAGTCCGCCGGCATGGGGCGACCTGCCTTCAGAGGGGGCCATGATACCGGAGTTCGTGCCGACCAGCTCCCGGCTCCTGACCTCGTTTGCCACACCGCGCAACGTGGGCAACCAGTACTTCTCCCGCGCCAGGGGCTACGTGGTGGCGCCGATGACAGGTGAGTATACCTTTATGCTGGCGGGCGATGACCGTGCGGAGCTGTGGCTGAGCACGGATGGGTCCCCTGCCAACAAGCGCATGATTGCCTCGGTGATGAGCCACACCGGCCAGTACCAGTACAACAGGTACCCTTCCCAGACGTCTGCCACTGTAACCCTGCAGGCAGGGCAGCGCTACTACATCGAGGCCCTGCACCGGGAGTACCGTGGGGTGGACCACCTGTCGGTGGGCTGGATGATGCCGGACGGCACCATGAAGCAGGCAATCTCCGGCCAGTACCTGAGGCCGTACGTGTCCGGCACACTGATGCTGGCCGGCCTGGTAACCGAGTCTGGTCTGGTAGGTAAAGGTGTTAAGTCTGGTGAAACTATCAGCGAAATGGCGAAGGACCCGCTGCTGGCGTACCCGAACCCGTTCCACGGGGAGCTGACAGTTGAGTTCTCGCTGGAGGAGGCCGAAGACAGGGTGATGGTGGAGGTCTTCACGCTGCATGGCAAGCTGCTGGAGACACTGCACGACGGAAAGGCGGAGGCAGGCGTGAGGTACGCCTACACCTTCAGTGGGGAGAGGCTTTCCACCGGCATCTACCTGTGCCGCATGACGTACCAGGGCAAGTCTGTGGTGAAGCGCATCGTGCTGGCCAAGTAAGCAGCTAAAAACTGGGGCAGGGTTGACTCCTGCCCCAAAGCACAGCAAGCCGCTCTGTCTGAGGATGGGGCGGCTTGTTGTGCTTTGGGGCTATTGATGTGCTTTCTGGTTGAGTTTATATCACTTTTTCTGAAGCTTCTTCCACAGTATGTTTTGCTTAAACTACCGTTGTAACTGTTCATCCAGCAGCTACACACCTGCCGCTTCATAGCTATTGTCTGTGCTCTCAGGACTAACAGACCCCACTCGGAGGAAGGGAGTAGATAAGTCTTATAGTAAACAAAAAGCAGAGACCCCTCATTGGACTAGCTATAACGAAAGATTTGAGCTAACGGCACAGCTCTGAGGGAGAAGGATGGTTTGCCGTGATACATAAAAAACGAAGGCAATATGGAGAGGCTTGGAGGGATAGGGTGTAAACCTATAGACGGGAAAAGCCTGTGCCAGGCGATACCTCATAAAAAAGCGCTTCTCCGGTCAACGGAGAAGCGCTTTTTTTATAAGATGCTATCGAAGTTAGTACCCGAAGCCGGTTCGGTTATAAGGGCCGAAGCTTGGATCGTAGAATGGGCTTCCAAACGGGGAACCGCCTTCTCTGTAGCGAAGGCCTCCTGATACGGAGAAGCTTTCTGTGATTTTATAAGTTGCCTGAAAGTCAGCGCCCATACGACCAGGGTTGTAGAAGCTATTGTTCAGATTCTGCGCCGGCAGGTTAGAGAAGTCTTTCCAGATATTGCCGCTCAGGATTAGCCTGTCACTGGCAAGGTAATCTACGCCCACACTGGCAATGTAATGGCTGCCGCCATTGTTGCGGTACATCACAGTGGTTCCCTCCGGCGTAAAAGCGGGTGTGTTGTAAGACGACACGTTCATGTACGTCATGCTGGCGTTCACCCGAAAGCGGTTGTTGAGATGGTAGCGCACAGAAGGCGTCACGAACTGGGCATTGCCAAAGCCGTTGCTAAAGCTGGCTCCTGTGGAGAGACTATAGCTTAACCTGGGACCTGTCCAGGATGGCTTCTCATCAGTGGTCGCCGCTGCCGCTGGAGCCGTTGACGCTTCTGTCAGCATTGGTTCTGCCGAAACAGCAGGTGCTGGTGCCGCGTCCAAACTCGGCTTTACATCCTGTGCTGCAGCCTGTCCGCTCCAAAGCAGGCCTGCTGCTACTATCGTTCTAAATATGTTTTTCACGTGAAATGGCTGTGGTGTATCCTTATATACTAAGTTACGCGGAAAGTAGTTCAAATCAAAACGTTCCGGCTCAAGCACACAACGTCTTTCACTTTAGTTTGTTGTAGCGCTGCCATTTACCTTAGAACCCAGCCAGGCTTGGCGGTACTGCTGCATTTCCGGCGTCAGCTTTTTGCCAATGCTTTCATAAGGCACCACTTCCAGCGTTGGCACTTCATCCAGCACCAGGGTCGTGTTGCGGGTTTGCCCCAGCCGGTTGAATGTGACCGGGATACTGTCGCCGGGCTTATGTTTGCTTAGTACCTTCTGTAGGTCTTTTTCAGTCCGGATTTTCTGGCCATCCAGCGTTCGGATCAAATCCGTACGATCCAAACCAGCTTTGTAGGCACCAGAATTCACAAAAGTGCCTGCCATCAGTTCTGCGCCTTCCTCCCCATGCTTTAAAGAAACCATGGCGATGGTTGCCTCACCGGGCCTGGCTTTGCGTAACTCGAGGCCTGCTTTAGCCAGAAGCGGTGCGTAGTCTGGCAGCTGGCTGCCGTTGATGCTGTTTCGGAAGAATTGGCCTGCCCATGCCTTATCACCCGATACTTCGGCCAGAGTCTCTTCCAGGTCGGCTAAAGTATATGGTTTCTCCGGCTGCCCGTATTTGCGCCAGAGCGCCTGCATGAAATCGTCTAGAGTTTTATTATACTTCTGGCGGAGCATCATGTCCAGTGCCAGCCCGGTCATGCTGCCGTAGGTGTAGTAGGAGATAAAGGTGTTGTGGCGGTTCACCGGGTCTACGGAGCGGGCGGCATCCACGAAGGGCGCCTGCATGCTCATCTCAACCAAACTGTGGTACTGGCGTCCCGGAGACAGCAGCACGTAGTTCAGGTCACCGGCTAAGTCAGATGCATATTTTTTAATGTCATAAATGCCGCTCCGAGCCATGATCAAGTCACCGTAATAGCTGGTGAAGCCTTCTGCCAACCAGAGCGACTCCGACATATTTGCCTCCTGGAAGTTAAACGGTTCCAGGCTTTTCGGGCGGATACGCTCCACATTCCAGGCGTGGAATTTCTCATGCGACACCGTGTTCAACAGCCCGTCCATGGCAGCAGCCAGCGGGCGGGAGCTGGTGAGGATGGTGGAGTTGCGGTGCTCCATACCATCGCCAACCGCCTGTGGCATATAGCAGCCAATAAAGGTATAGCGGTCAAAGTCATAATCCGGCAGCTGGCCGAATACGGCACGCTGCTCTGCCACTATCTTCTTCGTTTTAGCCACATACTCCTGGAACTGCGCCGGGGTGCCCTGGTGGTGCAGCGCCACCTGTATGGTTTTGGTCTTGCCGTTCTCCTGTACCGTCCACTCTGCCAGATTAAAATTGCTAAGCTCGGTTGGGCTGTCCATTAGGTACTGGAAGTCAGGTGCGAAATAGGTGTTTCCCTGCTGTTGTTTTAGTTGTGTGGCTACTTTCCAGTTCTTCCCTTGCGGTATGTTGAAAGTAACGTAGGCAGGTGCCTTCTCGAAGGTTTCGGCGTACATCAGCGTGGCGGGCATGTTCAGGTGCGCGTGTGTTTCATCCACACCGGCGTAGGTGCCATCCGGGTGATCGGCAAACAAGGTGTAGCTCATTGTTACCGTACCTTTGTGGTTCAAAACGTTCCATTCATTCGTGCTCGGGCGGAAAATCTGCAGGGGCTTGCCCTGCGCATCTGTTGCACGCACATTGTACACGTTCTTGGCAAACTCATGAATGGCATAACGGCCCGGCGAAGTGCGCGGCATCAGCACTTTCAGTGTGTCTGCTTTTACATCGGAGAAGGTGACCTGTATCTCAGCCTCGTGGTGTATCGCGTTGGGGAAAGAAAGGGTGTAGTCCACCTTTTGCTGTGCCAGCACTGGCTGTGCCATCAGTCCGAAAGCCAGACCCAGCAAGGAGTATAGTTTATTTTTCATTTATCCTGTTTCTCCATGTATTCTTTAGGGTATAAAGATAAGGGTTGTGTAGCTGAGGAGCAATTCTGCCAAAGTCTCATCTTAACTACCTAAACTTTCTCAATCCTCACAAACACCTTCGCCTGCACCATTCCGCTATAAAAGCTGCGGCTGTGCGTTTCCTGAAAGCCTAAGCTCCTGAAATGAGCGGCATAGTCCGGAAGCTGCTTTGCTTTTACGCCACTGACTAACCCGAAGAACCTGTACATGCCCCAAATAAAGAGCTGTTGCCGGAAAGGAGGAGGCTGCTGCACAGGCCAGAAATCGGCGAGGAGCCACCAACTGCTGGGTGTAAGCGCAGCTGCCAGCGTGTGCATGAGCTGCTGCAGGCGGGGAGGAGGGAAGAGGTCGAGCAGGAAAGGCGTAATAACCGCCTCAAATTGCTCATGGGGCAGCAACGCCTTTTCGGTGCCAAGCCTAAAGGAAACCGAACAGGAATGTGGTAGCCGAAAGCGTTCGTGCCTTTGCCGGGCCCGCTGCAGCATGGCAGGGGCAGCGTCCAGGTACAGAATGTCCAGTCGCTTTCCTGTTAGCAGAAGCTGCTCTAATATCCAGCCGCTGCCACCACCAATTACCAGCACACGCCCCTCTTGCGGCAGCTGCGGAAGCAGGCTTAGCTGCGCCTGTTCCAGGGCGTCGCCGTAAACAAGGCGTGCCAGGCGATCATAGAAGGAGGCTACACGGTGAAAGCCGCTGTCGGGGAGGTTAGGCAATGCTGCAAGCAGAAAGTTTGGCTGCCAAGATACGCATTAGCGGTTATAGTGCCCGTCCACTACACCCCGCAGTTTATCGAAAATATAATCCACGAGCTGTTTCCGGATGCTCTCGGTGTCTCCTTCGAACACCTCACGAAACTCCTCAGCCTTGCCGTCATACAGGAAGGAAACGAACATGGTGCCTACGGGCTTCTCGGCTGTCTCGGAGCCGCCTTCACCTGCCAGGCCAGTGGTGGCAATGCTGATGTCGGCGTCCAGGTGCTTTTTTAAACCCATCACCATTTCGTTTGTAACCTGCTGCGATTCGGCGGTGTACAGTTTCAGCGTGCTCTTGCTTACGCCCAGCAGCTTCTGCTTCACCTTTGGGTGATACACCACCAGGCTCCCGAGTAATACATCACTACTGCCTATGGCTTTCACAAATTCAGAGGCAAGCAGGCCTGCCGTACAACTTTCTGCAAAGGCCACCGTCAGGCCCCTGTCCTTTAAATCCAGCACCAACTGCGTCAGGTCTTCTTGCTTCATAGGTTTGATATCATTTTTGGCACAGGCTTATCATACTGTAGAAAGCAGCAGCAGGTTTTACCCCAGCGGGTAAGCCTCCAGCACAGAATAGACCGGGTGCGGGGATGCCAACTCCGATTGCCACAGGGCTATGTCTGAGACGTGCAGCTGCAGAGGTTCCTTTGCGGTAACGGTGAAAAGGTTAGTAGGCACAGGCTTGTCTTTGCGGAAGCGGGCCACTGTAACATGCGGAATGGATTTTTGCTTTTTGGGTGGCTCATCTGCCAGGGCCTCTGTCAGGTCGTGGCTCAGTGCTTCGAAAACTGGGTGTGGTGCAAAACGTGCCCAAATCAGGCGGGGTTGCTTTGGTTTGGGGCCGGCCTCTGTGCGCTCGAACTCAAGTACGAAAGGCTGGTGCCGCTGTGCTACTTCCCGAATGTTTTGTTGAATGGCAGCGAGCTGCTGTACCGGCACGTTGCCAATAAAGAAGAGGGTGAGGTGCAGGTTTTGCTGTGGCACAGGCCTGATGGCCGGGTGCTCGTAAACCTGCACCTGTTCCTGCAGTTCCTGCTTCAGTGTTTCGGGTAAAGTAGCTGCTACAAACAACCTGATGCTGTCTTTCATAGTTTTAGGATGTATGGAATGAGCACGTCTTAACTACCTGTAGTACGTACGAAGGGAGGTGCCCTGGTAAAAACGCGTGCATAATTGTAAATGAATTGCGAATAACATGATCCAACGTATTTTTAAAAGGATGGTGGCTGGTGCAGCCTTGTTTACAGTCGAGTTAGTGCTTATATGGCTGCTGTTTCTGGCTTGCATTGTCTGCTTTCTGTACATTGGGGCCGAAATACTGCAGGGAGATACCCTCGGAGTGGATGAGGCCGCTTTTAATTTTGCCGGAGACATTGCCAGTCCTGCTTTAGACCGTTTTATAAAGTTCATTACCTTTTTTGCATCCAGGCAGTTCCTGACTCCTGCGGCCTTGCTCCTGGTTGCTTATTTCCTGTTTATACGCAGGCACCGGTGGTACTCGCTGAAGGTGCCGGTAGTGGCGCTGGGTAGTATTACCCTGAACCTGGTGCTCAAGTTTTTCTTCGACCGGGAAAGGCCTGTTATGCCACTGGTAGAGGCATCGGGGCTAAGTTTCCCGAGCGGACACTCCATGGTAGCGGCTTCCTTCTATGGGCTGATCATTTACCTTGTCTGGAAGCACGTACAGCCTGTGCTTTGGCGCAATGTGCTGGTGGTCCTGCTGGTTATTTTTGTGCTACTGATTGGGTTTAGCCGTGTCTATCTGCGGGTGCATTATGCTACCGATGTGCTGGCTGGTTTCTCTGCCGGCTTTATATGGGTGGTCATCGGGCTTTGGGTATTGCGCCGCCTAGAACGCCTGTCTAAGAAAGAACTGAATCCTGTAGTGGAGGAAGAAACTTCGGTCTGAATAATTTTTTTTCGGGGGAGTATTGCAAATTAAAATCTACCTGCTACCTTTGCAATCCCAATCATTAAGGGTTAAGGGTTTTGGGACGTTAAATTTTTAGTGAGTTTCGCGCACGTGGCGAAACTGGTAGACGTGCAGGTCTCAGAAGCCTGTGCCTTCGGGTGTGGGAGTTCGAATCTCCCCGTGCGCACATTAAGTTTAAAAAGCCAGTCTTCGGACTGGCTTTTTTGTTTTGTATCCCTTCCTGCTACCTGCAGGCTTACCGTCTCTTTGCGGCAATGTGCGCCTGCCGGGTTCAACTCTCTTCATCCTGCTTTCAGATGATTCAGCAAAGTTTTTCTTAGCCACATTACAGACTAACAAGCGAAACAGCACCGCGTATAGCTGTTCAGACTATGAAGCGCCTGACACAAAAAGTATTGAGCCTGTTAGCCCTGCTGTCGGTGGAGGTGGTGGTGCTGTGGGCAGCGTTTTTCGCATGCCTGCTACTCTTTCTTTTTATGGCGAATGAGGTCTTCGTGCAGCGCGACACTGCCCTGGATGAAGCCATGTTCCGCTTCGCCGACCGCCATACCTCGCTCCGGAACACGCAGATTATGATTGCCATCTCTTTCTTTGCCTCTGCCGAATACCTGATGGTGGTGCCGCCGCTTGTGGTGCTGGTATTTTCTTTTTTCAAAGGCATGCGCTGGTTTGCGCTTAAAGTGCTGCTCATTGCTATGTCCAGCAGCATTCTGAACCAGGTCATGAAGCGCCTGTTTGAGCGCCCGCGTCCGGAAGTTGCCCTGTTGGAGCAGTCGGGCCTCAGTTTCCCAAGCGGACACGCCATGATTGGCGGCGCTTTTTACGGGGTGCTGATATACGTTGTCTGGCGGACAGTGCACCATAGGTTCTGGCGCTGGCTGCTGACATTGTTCCTTACACTGTTGATACTCCTGATTGGCTATAGCCGCATTTACCTGAAAGTGCATTATGCTACTGATGTGCTGGCGGGTTACGCCATGGGCATCCTGTGGCTCCTCCTGTCTATATACTTTATGCGCAGGCTGGAGAAAGTATATGTGAAGAAGGTGGAGCAGGAGCAGGTATAAATGTCGTGGCTTACCTAGAGAACAATTTTGCATGAAACAAGAAGCAGGTACAGACAAATCTGCTGTATATTAATCCGGCATTCGTATAAATTTGCTGCTGTCGTGTGGCACTACCGTTGCTTGTAGGCTACTGGTCTGGCGCTGTGCAGCATGAATGAGTTTCTTTTACGTGTTGCTATGATGCTGCGCCACCATAGCATTATGTCCTCATACTTATCTAAAACTAACTTTTACAGCTTATGAAGTTGATTTCCCTTATGAAGTTATGGCTGGTGCTTCTCGCTTTCAGTATGGTCGCCTGCCGTAGCAATTCATCCACTACTGAGGCAACTGCGGGGGCGCCAACTGTGGTGTACCTGGTGCGCCATGCAGAGAAAGACACCACCGACCCGGCTAACGAAGACCCCGACTTAACACCAGCCGGTGTGGCGCGGGCAGAGGCCCTGCGTACGCTGCTGGAGGGGCAAGAGGTGGATGCACTGTATGCCACCAAGTACCTCCGGACCATTAATACTCTGAAGCCATTGGCTGATACCCGACAGCTGGAAGTACGGCAGTACGAAGCGCATGATTTCGATAACCTGAAACAGCAGCTCCTGCAAAACCATAGAGGAGAGACGGTTGTGGTAGCGGGACATTCGAATACTGTTTTGCCTATCATGGAGGCCCTGGGAGTGCAGCGGCCAGTGACTGAGATAGCAGACAGTGACTATGATTATATTTTCAAAGTGACCCTAGCCTCCGACGGTACCGCTACCGTGGCAACAGACCATTTCGGGAGCGCCAGCCGCTAAAGCAAAAGCCGCTGCAAAAGTTGCTGCAGCGGCTTTTGAATAGATATGGAATTACTTTGAAGCTAAAGAATCAACCATGTCACTCCCTCGGGTTCTCCAGGCCCGGCTGCTGCCAGGTACTTTCTCCTTTTTTGTCTGATCTTTTGATGACAGACAAGCTGCCACTAGTTTCCAGAATAATGGCCTCTACCTGGCCCAGGTTCTCCAGCTTCTGTGCTCTTGCCGCTGAGAGCATCTCCGCTTTTCGTACCCGCTGTTTCTTCATTTCCCGCTCCAGAAAACGGCCCTGGTAGTACAGGAGGGTCGGGGTACCTGTCACAAAACTGGCAAACTTCTCTGACCTGGTCTCTAGCCAGGTCATGATAAACTGCAGGATTACGAGCAGTGCAAATGTAACAAGGCCCTCTGCCAGCGACACCTGCTTTGCGGTAAGAAGGCGGCCAAAGGCAGAGCCCATGGCGATGGTGATGATGAAGTCGAAGGCATTCATACTCATCAGCGTCCGCTTGCCTGATACCCGCAGCAACAGAACAATTCCAATATAGGTCAGGGTACCCACCACCACTACACGCAGCAGGGGCTCATACCCGTTCCAGAAAAAGACTACTTTATCCATACTAATTTTCTTTGATAGGAGGCCACTTCCAGGCACTGCTCTGCACGTACCCGTAAAGCCGCTTTCTCCTTTGTTTCAACTCCCCGAGCTTTTTTTTAAATTCCTCATCCGCTACGGTGGGTACTCCTTTCTCTTTCAGCTTTGACAGGTCTGGCAGTGGAGGCGCATCGTCTGATGGGCTGATATAGGCGCCATGCAGTGAATCCAGGAAAGTCTCTGTTGAGCTGCGTGCGGATTTTAATATTGTTCCCGATGGATGGTGTTTCTCCGGAATACCGTATTTGATAATCATGAGTGCTTCATCTAAAATAGCCAGGGCCAGAGCATTTGCCTTTTCAGGGTTGGCTGCGTGGTAGTAGTGCAGGATGGGATATGCCATGTGCTGCTCTGATAATGTGGCAAGCGTAGTGGAGAGAGAAGACAGCTGTAGCTCTATAGCACCAAAATCATCTCCCGTCCACTGCGAAACCACAAAGTCCTCTGCTCCTTTTCCAATACTGGTTACCTGGCTCGCAAAGGAACGTTTAACCACCACTGCCGAAATAACCTGCAGGATATACGTCACCCCCAGTGTTACCATGGCCATCCCTCCAAAGGCTACCATGGCGCTCAATAGTTGCCAGGTGTCAGACTGCGGCGTAAAATCACCGTTTCCTACCGAAAACATGACATAGGTAATGTACCAGATATGGCCGTAGAAGTTTGGGTAGGTTTTAGAGGTGGGGTTCTGTATAGAGACAGGGTCTGCATAGAAGATAAGCGACCAGCCCAGGATAATCATCATAATCCATAGAGAAACAGTTGTGACCAGTATAACCGGCCCGGAGAGGCTCAACAGCCGGTGCTTCTTATCAGGAATAATGCCTCGCATCAGCTTCCAGATAAGCGTCGTGATGCGGCCTGTTAATGGGGCAGAGGTTCCGTCTACCCAGATGGTGGTCCATAAAACTTCCAGGAAACCCCAGATTGTGATGATAATACCGCTGATTAAGTATAGGTAGTTCATAGGTTGTGTTCGGGTTGTGCAAAGGCACCGGCGAAGCAAGGCGATTGGCCTCGGGCTTTCCCGTGTATGTACCATTTCTTATACCTGAAGGTTACCCGCCCTGCATGGGAAGAGGCTGCTGCTGCGCCTTGAAACCACTTTAAATCAAGAAGCGCTTTTGCTTTTACAACACTTAGGTGCAGCAGCCCCGTAATAGGGTTAAACAACATAACTATGCGTCAGTTAACAGTAAAGGTTTCAAGAGGAAGAGGTGAGGAGGTATGGAGAAAGGCGAAGGAGCATAACGGGAGGAACCTGAGTGTGCAGGAGGTAGATTCCGGAGACCTTGTAACGATATATTTAAACAACAGCGCGGTAAGCAAATTTATCGAGAGCATTCACCACCTGGAGGATGCGGAAATCAGCCTTATCCCGCGTGGCGTCATCACGCTTTACCCTCCCCAGGGCGAGGCACCTGACCAGGTGGCTGATGTGTCGTTTCGCAGCCCAATAGAGATTTTCCTGGGAGGTGTGCAGAGTGTCGGCTCCAAGAAAGGGCTTCTGATATATTCTATAGCCGGGGCAATTCTGGTATGGATTGGCCTGTACACCGGCAGCACTTTCCTGCTGGTGGCGGCCATGCTGGTGGCTCCTTTCGCAGGTCCGGCCATGAACTCGGCCCTTGCCGCTGCCGCCGGTAAAATGGAACTGCTGAAGCAAAGTCTCCTGCGCTATCTGCTGGCTATCAGCACAGGTGTTGGAGTCACCTTCCTGCTTTCCCTCTTTGTGGACCAGCAGCACGCCACACCGATGATGGTGTCTGTAAGCCAGATTTCACAGGTGGCGATTCTGCTGCCCATTGTAGCCGGCATAGCGGGTGGTTTAAACATTATCTCGTCGGAGCGCGACAGCCTGGTGCCCGGTGCTGCTGTGGGTATACTGGTGGCCGCCTCGCTGGCTCCCCCTACAGGCCTGATAGGGATGGCGCTGAACTTCGGGAACTGGCAGTTGATACGGAGCGGTATTTTTCTGCTCGTCATTCAGCTGGCTGTAATACAGATGTCGGCTGCCATCATCTTCCGGTTCCTGGGGAAGGTAACTATTACAGGAGTGCGTTTTGCAGGTGGGCAGGAGTATGTGTTTAAGCTCTCGATGGCAGTGTCGGGGCTGATAGTCGCCGGGCTGCTGTACTGGCAGTTCTCCAGCCAGCCGGGGTTGCAGAAGGCCAGCCTGAACACGCAGATTACGGAGACAATGCAGACAGCGCTTGAAGAACTGGAGGATATAGAGACCATTGAAGTGAACGCCCGCTTTACGCGTGGCACACTGGAGGACCTGAACCCCGTGATATGCGAGCTCTACCTCTACAACCGCAGTGATTCCCTTAGCGACGAACAGGTGAAGGAGAAGGTGGGCAGCATGCTTTACCGGCGCATTAAAGCCCAGAACTGGAACGCTGACCCCATGTTCGACATCACGGTACTGGATTATCGGGGCAATCCATCCACTCTACCGTAACACTACCTGCGTATGCGCCAGCCTGTCGTGAAAAGTGCTGCGGATAGAAGAGGGAGATGAGCCTATAAACTGCTTTAGCAGCACAAAGAGTGTCAGGGGCTTGGCAAAATAACGGATGCTGGCGGCTTTAAAGCTAATGCGCTCATTTGTCTGAGTAGTTACCCGCAGGTGCAGGAGGTATTTGCCCAGGGTAGCCTGCGAGGAGCAGGTTTCAGTACCGGCAAAATAAAGCCAGCCCAACAAAAGGTGCAACAGGCGTTCCGGTTTAAACAAAAGCGCGGTGTCGTCGCTGCTAAACGTCAGGAAATCAGCAACACCTATTAAAGTTAATATAAGCAGCACGTCAAGCGAAAAGGCGGCTAACCTTGTGCCAAGGCTTGCAAGCTCCGCTTTTCTATCTTGTTGTGTATAAGAAAACTGCATACATCTAACTCCGGATGAATTTTATCTGACCGACTTTATACGTAGCAGAGTAGATGTAGTTGTAATTAACTGTTTTATTTTTAAATTATTTCATGTTAAAAGCTGTTTGTGCTGCGTTAAAACACCGTTCTTTTTGTTTACCTTATAGGGTGCCTGAGCACGAGGGTTTTAGCTAACAAGTCGTGCAGCGCCTGTCGTCGTTCTGTGAAAGCGGCCATAATGTACCCTATTAGCAAAACAAGCCCGGACAGCAGCCTGCCAAAGAAGCGGCCAGTGGCACGGGAAAAGGAGATAGCGAACCCTTCTGTATCCGTCACAAAGATACCCATCGCCTGTTTTCCTGGCGTGGCTTGGTAAGCGGAACTCTCAAAGCCGGCATAATACAACCAGCCTGCTACAATGGTGATAAAATTCATCTTTAAGCGGGCTTCATAATCGTGGATCTCTGGCACGAGTGGTAGCCCTAAAGCAAGAAGAACAAGTGCTGAAACAACTGACAGCAGAAGCCAGTCAATAAGGAAAGCCACAAAGCGCACCCCAAACTTCGCATAGCTTAGTTGTACAGGGTTTCTGTCTTCTTCCTGTGTGTAAAATTCCATTTGTTATACATTAGCTTTATAAGCCATAATACAACATCCGGGGCATTTGTACAAGAAAAAAGCTACCTGGCTTCTGCCAGATAGCTTCTTATATAAAAGACTTTCTCAAACCAGCCTGTACTGTAACTTATAGTTTTTAGCTATTGCTGAGAAAACACAACTGCGTTTGGTTTATTTTAATGAGCGTTGGTTGTCTGAGGAATGCGCAAGTTCTGAAGCCTCCGTTACTTATGATTTAGTTGGGGGAGTAAAGCGTTCCATCTTGTTATTGATGGGTTCTACAGTCATCAGGTACTTGTATATCGCGCGCAGGTCTTCTTCTTTCATGCCTGCATACATGCTCCAGGGCATGATAGTGTTTGGCCCACCAGGAGCTACCGTAGCAGGGTTTTCATGCATTTTAAAGCGCTGCACAAAGGCTTCCTCTGTCCAGTTGCCAATACCGGTTTCTTTGTCCGGGGTAATGTTGGCAGAACGTAGTTTCCCGCCATCCGGAGTCGGGAACTCCATACCGCCAGCTAGTCGCATCCCCTCCTTATCCTGTGGTGTGTGGCAGTCGTTGCAGGCGGCAATGGTGAGCAGGTATTCTCCTTTTGAAACTTCATCGTTTAGCGCTGTTTTCTCCAGGAGGGAAGGAGTGTCGTTGGAAGGCATGGTACGCATGATCAGGTTTACAGGGAAGTCAGGGTCCGACGCCTGTACTTTGTGCTTGATAGGCGCCAAAGTGCGGATATAGGCCACCACAGCGTAGGCATCCTCTGTTGTCATCTGGCTGTAGGACTTGTAAGGCATTACCGGGAATAGAGGACTGCCGTCTTTGCTCACTCCTCTTGTAATGGCACGATACACCTCCCCGTCTGTCCAGGTGCCTATACCTGTTTCTTTGTCAGAGGTGATGTTGCGGGCGTAGAATGTACCCGGAAAGCCGAGGGAGTGGTCGAACTTATCGCCTCCTTTACCTTTTGTGTTTGGATCGGGAGGCCCCGAGAAGCGGGAAAAGTCACGGGTGGAGTGGCAGTCAATACAAACTGCCACGTGGTTGGCTATGTACTCCCCTCGTTCTATCAGGGCGGGTGTTTTTTCAATGGTAATGACAGGAGCAGCATCCACGTTCGGGAAGGCGTACTGTAAATAAATAATGCCGGCAACTGCCACTGCCACCAAAGCAGCCATTACGTAACCGGCTATTCTTAATGCCTTTTTCATAGAGTGTTTAAATAAAGTTAAATGCTGTTGGAGGGAATTTTACTTAAGAAGTTTATTGGTAAATATCAATAATAAATATAATTATATCAAAGATATCGAGCTTCGCTAGTGTTTAATTTTAGCAGGAATATCGCCTGAATTGGTAGACAGCATGAAAAATGCCGCCGACAGTTAAGGTTATTTAGTTTGAGTAGTTTAACACCTGTTAGTGAGATGTTTACAAGTGGAAAGGTAGGCTGGTTTTTGCCTCTGTTCCCTCTGTTTATAGCTGGCGAGCTCATTACCCTCTGCTAATACTTCTTGGGGCAGTAGGTCTTTTCGCCTGGGGTTAAAGTAGCCCATCGGGGATAGCATGTTGTTGAGCAGGGCGGGCTGTTATTCAACTGCTCCTCGAAAACAAAATAGGGCAGGTTTTCTCTTTCGGGCTTAAGGCTCTGGCTATTGAGGTGTGGCAGTCACAAGCGGTGGTATACAGGCAGCAGCAGGCCTAAGGGGAGAGTTATTAACCTCTAAAATAAGAAAACCCGCTGCCTTGGAAGGCAACGGGTTTTCTTATAAATAGGGTGATGTTGGCGCCGGATGTTCAGTAAAATAAACGACGACCTTAAAATTCAGATGCGGGCCTTTAAAACTACACCAGCTCCGGTGTTCTATCCTCTTCCGGCTGATCCTGTACAAGTTCTGGTATCGTTGTTTCTATCAGTCCTGTTTCCGGTTGAAGATCAAACTCGCCTTCCCAACGCGCTACTACGGCCGTAGCAAGGCAGTTTCCTGTTACGTTGATAGAGGTGCGGGCCATGTCCATCAGTTCGTCGATGCCCAGGATGGCAAACACCGGCCACACCGGCAGGTTGAAGGAAGCAACAGTGCCCAGCAATATTACCAGCGAAGCACGTGGCACGCCTGCCACACCTTTACTTGTCAGCATCAGCGTAAACACCATTACCAACTGCTGCTCCCAGCTCAGCGGTACGCCGGCGGCCTGTGCCACGAATACCGACGCCAGGGCTAAATATAAAGTAGTGCCGTCGAGGTTGAAGCTGTAGCCGGTTGGCATCACAAAAGCCACAGTCTTGCGAGGTACGCCCAGTTTCTCCATCTCTTCCATGGCACGTGGCAGGGCAGCTTCCGAACTGGTGGTGGCAAAGGCAATGGATACAGGGCCGGACACTGCTTTCAGGAAGCGCCTGATCGGGATACGGGCAATCAGCGCCACCGGCAACAGTACCAGCAGCACAAAAGCAAGCAGGGCTACATACAAAGTAGCCAGCAACTGGAACAGGTTCAGAAGAATGCCAAAACCCATATGGCCGACTGTGTAGGCAATGGCCGCACCCACGCCAACAGGGGCAAAGTACATGATAATGTTCGTGAACTTAAACATGGTTTCGGAGAGGCTTTCGCAGAAATCCAGCATGGGTTTGCGCTTTTTCTCGGTTACCATGGCCAGGCCGATGGCAAAGAGCACACTGAACACCACAATCTGCAGTACCTGCCCCTCTACAATGGATTTGGCAATGTTTTCCGGGAACACGTGCAGGATGATATCAGCGGCAGACTGCTTGGCCGGGGCCGCAATCTCTTCCTGGCCCTGTGCAATAACGCTGGAGTCGATGCCCTCGCCGGCTTTACTGATGTTGATCGCTGCCAGGCCAATGAAAAGGGCCAGTGTGGTGACGATTTCAAAGTAGACAATGGCTTTCCAGCCCATGCTGCCCACCTGCTTCAGGTTAGAGTGGCCGGCAATGCCAACCACCAGTGTGGCAAAAATAAGCGGGGCGATGATGGTTTTGATGAGCTTGAGGAATACTTTGCTCAGCACATTCAGGTTTGTGGCGAAGTGCGGAAAGTCATAACCAATCTCGGCGCCCACTACCATACTGATGAGAATCCAGGTGGTGAGGGAACGCTTTTGCAGGCCATACAGCAGGAGTACCCCGATGCCTGCCCAGCGAACTGCCATCAGGGCCTCAACCGGCAAAGAAATAAAGCTGTACTGTTGCAGCACAGTAAGTACGGCCGCTATGGTAATGCACAACAGCGTGGCCAACGGTAAAAAAGACTTTTTCATAAAGAAATTAAAGTAAAAAACGGCCTGCCAGGCATGGCAGCCGCCGGAAAAAGCCTTTGTAAGAAATGCGTCTGTAAAGCCTTTATTTAAAGCAATTGCCGACAGGGCACACCTACATTAGCTTAGCAAATATAGGGGCAAAAAGCACATCGGCAAACAGGGAGGATACGATTTCAAAATTATTTAAAAGCTATAAGTTCCTGAGCGGGCAAACCTTATGCTTCTGTCGGAGTTGAAGGAGGTAAGTATAGCTTTTTAAGCTAAAAAGATGCAATTTATGCTTTCCAAACCAATCTAACTTCCCCCCTTATGCTGACATGGCGCATAGAGGCCTTGCACCTCAAACTGAAATACACCTGGAAGATTGCCCGGAATGCCAGCGATGAGAAACTGAATTTTCTGGTGCAGGTAACCGACGGCACCTTCAGTGGCTTTGGTGAGGCGGCGCCCAACATTCGGTATGGTGAAACTCCGGAGTTGCTGCTGCAGCAATACCAGGTACTGCTGATGGCAGGTCTCGCGAACATCACCAGTATGGAGGCCCTCATACAGTTGCTGCAGGAGCACCCGCCGGTTAATTCTCTGCGCTTTGCCATTGAATCTGCTTATCTTCATTACTTTTGCCAGCACAAAAGTATTGCGGTGCACCATATGCTGGGGCAGAAGGTGCCTGGCCAGCAGGCCACCTGTTACTCGTTGCCTATCATGGAGCCCGGGCTGGTGCAGGAGTTTATCCAGGCCAACAACCTGAACCGCTTCAGAAGCCTGAAGGTAAAGGTAAATCATGATCAGGGGCTTGAGATGGTGCAGGAGGTGCTGAAGGCAACGCCCCGAAAGGTGGTGATAGACGGGAACGAAAGCTGGCAGGACCCGGACGAGCTGATGAATTTTCTGCATGCGTTGGATACGGGCCAGGTGCTGTTTGTGGAGCAGCCGATGCCCGCTTCACACGCCGCTGCCTACGCCCATATAAAAGAAGCCAGCCCTGTTCCGCTGGTGGCAGATGAATCCGTTACCGATACCGCTGATTTCCAGCTGCTGCGCACGCAGTTCCATGGCATTAATATCAAGCTCATGAAAGCCGGCGGTTACCTGAATGCAGTCCGGCTTTTGCTGGAGACCCGCAAGCACGGCATGATGGCCATGCTGGGCTGTATGGTGGAAACGTCTTTAGGGATCTGGTCGGCTATGCAGCTGAGCAGTGCCTTCGACTTTGTGGACCTCGACGGCTTTTTAATTATGGAAGAAGACCCTTTTAAGCTGGTGCGGGAGCAGGAAGGCATCTTGTACCTGAAATAGGGAACTTTTTTACTCATTTTGGCCTATTGTTTGTTTGAACAATGATTCTTAACTTTTTGTGGATTTTCCTGTTTATCAGGAAAGTCAGGAAATAAATCTATAAAATAACAGAGTGTAGTGTTTGTACATTAAATGTATGTACATATATTTGTGGCGCTAATCAGGAGTTAGTCTTAGAATGAAGATAGAAGAAGAAATAAAGCAGAGTTCTTTCAAAAGTGAGCATCAGAAAGCCCATATCAACCTGATTTACACTTCAGGTTGGGTGCAGCAGGCACAGGCTAGCCTGTTTAAGCCTTTCGGAGTAACATTGCCTCAGTACAATGTCCTGCGCATTCTGCGTGGGCAGCACCCGAAGCCTGCTACTATCAGCCTGCTGATTGAGCGCATGCTGGATAAAACATCCAACGCGTCACGCATTGTGGACAAACTGGAAGCAAAGGAGCTCGTGACACGGAAGCAGTGTCCTGCTGACCGCCGTACCGTAGATGTGTTGATAACAGAGAAAGGCCTTGCCCTGCTTAAGGAGATGGATGGCCTTGAAAGCGGACAAGCAACCGGTATTCCTAACCTTACAGAAGAGGAGGCAAAGCAGCTGAATGAGTTACTCGATAAAATCAGAAATTAAGCATCACCATCACCAACTATAGCTTATATCATTGCCTGAAAAAATGAAAAAATTTACAATCCTTGCCTCACTAGTTGGCGCTATGATGTTTACGGCCTATGCTGGCAACACGAACAACGGCATCAACACCAATACCCTTACTGCCGAGGTGGCCGCACCTGCTAAAGCGCGTGCTTACAAAGTAGATGTAGCGAAAAGCGATATAAAATGGCACGCCAAAAAAGTAACCGGCGAGCACAAAGGAAGCATTAGCCTGAGCAGCGGACAGCTGAATGTGCAGGGCAATAAGGTGGTGGGCGGTACCTTCGCCTTCGACATGAATTCCATTACCTGCGCTGATATCAAAGATGCTGAGTACAACCAGAAGCTGGTAGGCCACCTGAAGTCAGACGATTTCTTCGGTGTAGAGAAAAACCCAACGGCTACTTTTAAAATTACCGGAGTAAAAGCTATTGCTGGTGCAGCTGCCGGTAAGCCTAATACAACTGTAACCGGCGATTTAACCATCAAAGGCATCACGAAGTCTGTGAGCTTCCCAGCTACCGTAGCTGTTAAAGACGGTGTGGCTCACGCGAAAGCCGACGTAACAGTAGACCGTTCTAAATTTGATATCCGTTACGGTTCTAAAAGCTTCTTCGACAATTTAGGCGATAAAGCCATCTATGACGATTTCGTGGTGTCCCTGGACCTGACTGCACACCAATCTACCGTAACAGCGAAAAAGTAATCCTATAGTATCCCTGATAAGCCGCTCCACGCCCCGTAGCTGTGAAGCGGCTTATTTTTAATGTGGTGAGCCCCGAACTGAAAAATTTCAGGAGACTGAACTAAATTTCTTTTAAAGTGTTTGTACATTAAATGTATATACATAAATTACATCGCATTCAGTAGCAGGTGCTCTGAATCCCAAAACAGAAAAACTTAAACAAACCATACCCATGAAAAAAACAGCTATTTATGCTTCATTTGCAGCAGCACTTTTATTTACAGCCTGCAGCAGCGAGAGTTCAAATGAAACTGTTGAAAACACGACAGCAGTAACTACGGAAGCAACTACTGCTGCTGAAGGAGAAACTTATAATGTTGTAACTGAAAACAGCGAGGTAAACTGGAACGGTAAAAAAGTAGGTGGTGAGCACTCTGGCAGCATCGAGCTACAGAATGGTGAGTTAGTAGTAGCCAACGACCAGGTAGTGGGAGGCACACTCGTAATCGATATGAACACGATTACAAACTCTGACATCCCAGCTGAAGAAGACAAGCAGAAGCTTGTTGGTCACCTGAAGTCTGACGACTTCTTTGGTGTAGAGAAGTACCCAACAGCCAAGTTTGAAATAACAAACGTTACCCCAGCTGAGAATGCCGCTGCTGGTGAGGCAACACACAACGTAACTGGTAACCTGACAATCAAAGACAAGACAGAGCAGGTTAGCTTCCCGGCTGTTATCAATGTAAACAACGGTACTGCTACAGCGAAGGCTGATGTAACTGTAGACCGCTCTAAGTTCGACGTGCGTTACGGTTCTAACAGCTTCTTCGATAACCTCGGCGACAAAGCTATCGAAGATAATTTCACCATCACGTTTGATGTAACTGCACAAAAAGCTTCTGGTGCTACTGCACAGAACTAATTAGACCTGTTTTTCATTTCGATTTCCGCTCCACTCTTTCCGAAGAGTCGGAGCGGTTTTCGTTTTAGACCATGCGGTTCTATTGCACGGCTATGCCTATCTTTGGCAGCGCGATAAAACTTTTTTGATGATGAACCTCTTACGACCTACTGCTATTGTGTTGCTGCTACTGGCCTTGTTTTCTGTGGGCTGTACAAAAAATGATACCTCTGAGGCCCAAACCATTGTGGATAGAGCTATTGCCGCACATGGCGGTCAGCATTTAGATCAGGGGGTAGTATCCTTTACACTGCGCGACAGGCAGTACCGCGCCCTCCGCGACAACGGTGCCTACGTCTACAGCCGCACGTTTACGGAAGACTCCACAGGGCAGCGCATACACGATGTGCTCAGCAACAGTGGTTTTAAACGAACGACAGATGGCCAAGAGGTGGACCTGCCACAGGAGCGCAAGGAGGCATACAGCGCTTCTGTTAATTCTGTTATCTACTTTGCCTTACTGCCTTACTTTTTAAATGATCCTGCTGTGCAGAAACAATACATAGGCGAGACCACGGTAAAAGGAGAGCCTTACCATGAAGTGCAGGTAACGTTTGCTGCAGAGGGTGGGGGAGAAGACCATGAAGATGTGTATGTGTACTGGATTCACCAGGAGCGCAACACCATGGACTACCTCGCTTACAATTTTAAGGAAGAGGATGGTAGTATTGGTACCCGTTTCAGAGAGGCCACCAATCCGCGTGAAGTAGGCGGTGTTCGTTTTCAGGATTACATCAACTATACCTCTAAAGAAGATTTCCCGCTCCAAAACTACGAAAGAGCTTTTGAAGCAGGCAAGCTTGAGAAGGTGTCAGAAATCAACCTGGAGGATGTGCAGGTAAGGGGACTTTGATTCAGTCATTCAGAATTATAACCTACTCCACCTCAAACTCCTGTGGCAGTGCAACAGGTAGTGGCTTGCTGCGGCCGTGCATTTGCTGCAGATAGCTGTCTAGCTCTGCTTTATACTCCAGGTGGTAGTCCTCGTGCAGGTTTTTGCGGATGAGTTGTATTGTCCGGAGCAGCAGCCGGGCAGTGGCTGTGTAAAACCCTTTGTAGTAACTGTCGAACTGGCCGGTGAAATTGTCGAACAGGAGGCGCAGTGTGTACAGGTGCAAATCTACTTCGGCCTTTGGGTTTTTAGTGATGCGCTTGAGGCGGGCTATTTCTTTTACTGCTTTGCGCAAAGCCTTGGTCAGCGCCTTGGCCAGGCTTCGGCCACTGGCATTGAGCAGCAGCTCATGAATCTTGTCGGCACTTACCTCATATACCTCCTCCAAGGTTACCTCTTCTATCAGCTCGTACGAGAGCAGGTCGTACAGTTCAGCATCACGGCGGGCAGCTTTTAGTATGATGGCTTCTTTTTCTTTTTCGCTCAGTTGTTTAACTGCCTGGCGAAAGACCGGAGAAATGGTGGGCATAGGGGCAAAGTTAAGTTTTTTTGCGGGAGCGTGTCCCTGCTAAAGATAGCATGAATTCTTACTATGCGCTACTCCGGAAGGTTTTGCAGGTCCAGCAGGTCCTGCTGGCGGGCAGTGGCTTTCTTGTTTTTCCTCAGGTCGTTTAAGCTGATGAAGTTCGCCATGGTATCGCCAAAGGGCATGACTACCCTGTTTTCCCAGCAAGACGCAAAATCGACACCAGCCATTCCGGTGGTCAGGTCGATGCGGTTTGGTGGGTAACCTAGTTGCACAATGATATCAGAAGTGGTCAGGTCTTCCAGGTTCACCTCTTTGTCTGAGTATCCGAGGGCGTAAAGTACCTTCAGCGCTTTCGAGGCATTCTCCTCCGCGGTGTCAATCCAGATGTCAATGTCTCCGGTATAGCGGGGGTAACCGTAAAGGGCCACGGCAAATCCGCCTGCCACCATATACACCACACCACTGGCATTGAACGCTTTTACAAAATCATGAAAATTGTGTGTCGGCTCCATTTGTACTTGTACTACTAAGCTATACTGTTCCCGCAGGTGCTCCAGTGCTGCAATGCGCGCAACCGGAGGCCTTGAAAGCCAGTATGATAAATCATTGTTGCTGTCCGACAATCTTTTTTTGCTAACCGCTCTGTTTGCCGGTTGGGGCAGAGGGGCGCTTGCTTTAGTATTCAAAATAGAAGTCTGTTTCAAATGGCTGCTACAAAGCCTACGGAAAAAGCAGCGTTCATGTATATGGCTGCTGCAATGCCAGCATCCATATACAAAAGTATAAACTTTATCTGTTTAGGTCAAAATATGGTAGAGCTTTGCGCAGCAGGTACAGCGAAAAATGCTATTTTAATCTGCCTCCCGGCGTCTGAATGAAGCAAGAGGGCAGCGGGTAAAATAAGCAAAAACCGGAATCAAACAGGTGTCGGAGTTGTTAAGATAAGCGGCTGAGCTGAAAGGCAAAAGCCAAAAGAAAAGGCCTCGGGAAGCGTGTGCAGCTTCGTTAAGTGCTTAATTATTCGTATTTTTGTAACATGAATTGGGAGAGAGAAATTTTACATCAGGAAGAGGTTGAAGTTGAGTTGCTCGAGGAGAGCACCGACCTGCGCAACCTCGTGGTTTACAACGACGACGTCAATACTTTTGACCATGTGATAGAAACGCTTATTAAAGTGTGCCGTCATACACAGGAGCAGGCGGAGCAGTGCACGATGCTGATCCATTACAAAGGAAAGTGCACCGTAAAAGTAGGCTCATACGAAGAGTTAGTGGGCATGTGTACCAGCCTGCATCAAAAAGACTTGTCAGCCGACATAGAGTAGAAGAGGAGACTGAATGGATTTTCCGTCGAAGTTGATTGAGAATGCCGTGGAGGAGCTGGCAAAGCTCCCGGGCATAGGGAGGAAAACTGCGTTGCGTCTGGCGCTGCACATGCTGAAAGAAGAGTCGGAAGAAACCTTCTCACTGGCAGAGTCGCTGGTGAAGATGCGCACTGATGTGAAGCATTGTAAGCAATGCCACAATATTTCTGATACAGAAATCTGCAGCATCTGCTCCAATCCGCTGCGCGACAAAAGTGTGCTGTGTGTGGTGAGCGACATCCGGGATGTAATTGCTATTGAAAACACATCGCAGTACAAAGGACTGTATCATGTGCTGGGTGGCGTTATTTCGCCGCTTGAAGGCGTTGGCCCATCTGATTTACAGATAGAGTCGTTGCTGGAGCGCTTGCAGAAGTCTGAGGTGAAGGAGATTCTGCTGGCCATTAGCCCTACCATGGAAGGCGACACCACTGCCTTTTACCTTACCCGCAAGCTCCGCGATCACAACCTGCGTATTACCACCATTGCCCGTGGGGTGCCGGTGGGAGGTGAGCTGGAGTATACCGATGAGATTACACTTGGCCGAAGCATAGTGGAGCGCACCACTTATGGCAAAGTATAGCTGTTTACTTATTTTCAGCACATAACATAAGAAATACTCCTGTAAACAGATCCGGTGCGGAAGAAAACCCGTATCTCTTTTTAAAATTCCAGCACTATAAATTTACCGGAAGCAGTACGTCTATAGCCTGAATGGCTTGGCAGTATTGGTGATACTGATCTGAAACAGTACAAAAAATATTACCCTTGGTTGGCCATGAATATGGCTGGCCAAGGGTAAACCTTTTACATGCCTTAGCGAACGACATATAAAATTTAGTATGAAAGTTGGGTAACAAGTTTTTTGCAGTTTCGTTAAGCCAATTACTATATATGCTTCTTACAAGAATACAAAATAGACGTTGATTATTGAAGTTTCTATTTGTGATGGGTATGCTTTGTCTCTGTCAGGCTTTCAGATATGATAAAGCACCTTTAACCAGCGTCTTTTACCAATAACACAACCCTATGATGTTTCTGCCTCGGTATGAAAGAACTTATACTCATCTTAGAAGTAAGGTGCTCCTGGTAGCACTTTGTTGTTGTGTTAGCCTTTTACTTCTTCCGTTTACCTCTGCAGCACAGTTTATTACCCGCGGAGATGCTGTTAAGCTGTCTGACCAGTGCTTTAAAATTACAGAAGACCATGAATGGCGTTATGGTTATATCTGGTGGCAGGAGAAAATAGACCTTTCGCAGCCTGTTGAGCTGGAGTTTACCATATACCTGGGCACAAAAGATGAGGATGGTGCAGATGGAATTGCCTTCCTTTTTCATAACGACCCGCGCGGCCTGGAGGCAAGGGGAAGCCTGGGAGAAGGCTTTGGCCTTGGCGCTCCCAATCCCATCAGCCCCTCCGTTGCCATAGAGTTTGACACTTACGACAACACCAACGACAGCTATATTAACAACAAGGCTGACATTGCAGCAGACCATACCACCATTCTTTATAACGGTAATACGCCTGCTCCCCGGTTTAAGGCGGTGCAGATAGACCCGAATAGCGTAGATGTGGAAAACAACCAGTGCCACACCTACACCATCAGGTGGAACCCTGCTACACAGGAACTAAAGTTCTTTTTTGATGGCGTTGAGCGATTCACACATAAAGACGATATCATCCGGAATGTGTTCAATGGCAACCCAATGGTGTACTATGGTTTTACAGGATCCACGGGAGGCAAGTCCAACGAGCAGACCATTTGCCTCGTAGATCTAAATAGCAAACCTGTTGCCAACGATGACATGGCACAGACGGTGCCGGGGAAGCCCGTTTCAGTGGCCGTGCTGAACAACGATACCCACACAACCAACGGGCCGCTAACACTTACCAAAATTGTAGATGGTCCTAAAAATGGCACAGCTGTTATTTCAGGCAATAAAATCATTTACACACCCAGCGCCTGGTTTATTGGGCAGGATGTGCTGACGTATGAGGTCAGCGATGCCGGTTCGTCGCGGTGCTATGCCAAGCTGGCAACGGCGCAGGTTACTATAGATGTGGCGTGCCAGTATCCCTTACCTGCTGTAGAATTGCTGGCTACCGGCAACACCTCTTTTTGTGAAGGAGGCAGTGTGGTGTTGCACGTTCCGGGACAGGCAACAGATGCGAAGTTTACCTGGAAGCGGAACGGTACACCTACCGGAGGAGGCGCGCCTGTTTTTACCGCCATGGAATCCGGTGACTATACCGTGGATGTAGAAACTATCTGCGGTGTAGTAACCTCCAATAAAATTACTGTTACAGCCATGCCATTGCCCACTGCCCCTGTGGTAAGTGGTGAAGCAAGGTGTGGGCCTGGTTCTGTTACCTTGACGGCAACCGGTGGTGATGCTGGTAGTTACAGGTGGTACACTTCGCCCGAAGGCGGCGCGCCTTTGGCAGGTGTCTTCAGCAGCACGTATACCACACCGGAACTAACTGCCTCCACAGCATACTATGTCTCCGTTAAAGGCAGAAACGGGTGCGAAAGCAACCGGACTGTTGTGCAGGCCACCATCAATCCAGTGCCCGATATCAGCGCCTATACAGAGTTTGCCATCAGTAAAGGGGAAACCATTAAGCTGGGGAAGGCCAACAACATACCCGGTACCCGTTATGAGTGGACGCCAGCCACCGGTCTTGACGACCCTTACGCCGCAAACCCACGTGCGCAACCCGATGAAACCATCACTTATACAGTAGTGGCCACAACCCCTGCGGGTTGCCAGGTAACAGGGCAGGTGCATGTTTTCTTGCGCCGCGATATAGTGGTTCCGAATGCTTTTTCTCCGAATGGTGATGGGGTAAATGAAACCTGGGTGATAGAAACTCTGGAGGATTATCCGGATGCTCGGGTAGAAGTGTTTGACCGGTGGGGTAGTAAAATATTTGAAAAGGTACGCTACATAAACGAATGGGACGGAACGTACAATGGCAGCCCTTTGCCTGTGAGCACTTATTTCTATGTGATTACGCTTAAGGAGAGCACACCGAAGCATGGGAAGAAGATAACAGGATCCGTTAGCATTGTTCACTAAAAGGCACTTATGAACGTCAGGACTTCTACTCTCTTGCTTCTTTTGATGTTTTTGCCATTGCTGGTGCTTGCGCAGCAAAAGCCGCAGTACAGCCAGTACATGATCAATAACTACCTGCTTAACCCTGCCATAGCTGGTATCGAGAATTATGTAGATATAAAATCAGGGTACCGTAACCAGTGGACAGGTATAGAGGGTTCTCCAAGCAGCTTCTATCTCAGCGTTCATACCAAATTATCAAAAGACAAAACCAGCGCAGAAAATACCACTCCCTCCTTTATAGGAGCAAGGGAGCCACGGAGCATTTACCGTAAGTACAGTAACGAGCCGCACCATGGCATTGGGCTGGTTCTGCTGCATGATAGAATTGGCCCGTTCACCCGTATGGAGGCCAATGTGTCTTACGCTTACCATGTGCCGCTCACGGACGGGGTAAGGCTGGGGGCCGGCGTCTCTGCGGGCGTATCACAGCATGCCCTGAACGGTAACAAGCTTGTGTTCGCCAACCCGGCAGATGCAGCCAGTGCAGGCTGGACAGTACACCGGCCGAACCTGAAACTGGGAATGTGGCTGTATTCCGCTGACTTTTATGCCGGGCTTTCTGCCAGTGAAATTATCAGCAACACAGTTTCTGTAGAAGAGGAGCGGGGAATGGATATTAATTTTGAAAACCACTATTTCTTTACTGCGGCCTATAAGTTTCCAGTCGCTGAGAGGCTTGACGTAATACCCTCCGTAATGCTGAAACTGCTGCAGCCCCTGCCTGTATCGGTGGACTACAACCTCCGCGCTGTTTACGATAACAAGCTTTGGGGCGGGGTGTCTTACCGGCAAAACGACAGCTTTGCCATCCTGGGGGGGCTTACCTGGAACCAGGTCTTTGACCTGGGGTACTCCTACGATACCGGCGTGAGCGCTTTAGGAGGCGTAAGCCACGAGGTAGTGCTGGGCATGCGCATCCCCAACAAGCACAAAGTAGTGTGCCCCCAGAACCTGTGGTAGGGCAAAAGCCAGGAATGTAAAAGCCTCTATGCCCCTTCAGGAGGCACTTTGCTATCTTTTTCTCTGGTTTTCTTTTTGATTCTCAAGCCTTCTTGCCAATTTACCTGCTAAAGCCGCAGTAACAGCAGCTCAAAATTGCAAAGATGGAATTCTGTGGCTTTATGACTAAATTGCCAGCTTAATGTAAAAAGAAATGCAAAACACAGAGGAAGTAAGATCAGCATTGTCAGACAGAATCTTAGCTCTGTCTGAGTCTCAGACAATAGCCATGGCCAAAAAAGCGCGTGAATTGGCTGCTCAAGGGTTTGATGTGATTAACCTAAGCTTTGGAGAGCCTGATTTCCAGACGCCGCAATATATCAAAGACGCTGCCAAACAGGCTATTGACGAAGGCTTTACCTTTTACACTCCGGTGCCCGGTTACCCGGAACTGCGCCAGGAGATCGTGAACAAGTTTAAGCGCGACAACAACCTGGACTACAAGTCTGAAAACATTGTGGTGTCAACCGGCGCAAAGCAAAGCATTGCCAATGCCGTGATGTGCCTTGTGAATCCGGGCGATGAAGTGATTATCTTCTCTCCATACTGGGTGTCTTATGAGGAAATTGTGAAGCTGGCTGAAGGTGTGCCGGTTCCGGTAATGGGTCGCCTCGAAAACGACTTTAAAGTAACAGCCGAGCAGTTGGAGCAGGCTATTACTTCCAACACAAAGCTGGTGATGTACTCTTCGCCAAGCAACCCTACGGGCGCTGTATGGGACGAGGAGGAACTGCGTGCCATTGCAGCCGTATTGGAGAAGCACCCGCAGGTGTACGTGATAGCAGATGAGATCTACGAATACATCAACTTTGAGGGCAAGCACTTCAGCCTGGCCTGTGTGGAGTCCATCAAAGACCGTGTGGTGACGGTGAACGGCCACTCAAAAGGCTACGCCATGACAGGTTGGCGCGTGGGCTATATGGCGGCAAACAAAGAAATAGCTGCTGCCTGTGATAAGCTGCAAAGCCAGATTACGTCCGGCACCAGCTCCATCTCACAAAAAGCTGCTGCTGCAGCGCTGAAAGGAGGAAAAGAAGCTGCCCTGGAAATGACAGAGGCATACCGCCGCCGCCGCAACCTCGTGCTCGACTTCATGAACGACATAGAAGGCTTTAAGACATACCTGCCAATGGGTGCTTTCTATATTTTCCCGGATGTAAGCTATTACTTCGGTAAAAGCTTTGAAGGGAAAAAAATTGAGGATTCTGAGGACCTGAGCATGTTCCTGCTGGCAGATGCCCACGTGGCAACAGTAGGCGGAGCCGCCTTCGGGGCGCCACAGTGTATCCGTTTCTCTTTTGCCACATCCGACGAAAAACTGACAGAGGCCCTGCGCCGCATTAAGAGCAGCCTCGCAAAACTGCAGTAATGACTCAATTTTCTAGTTTAGAGGCTTTGTTTGAAGCCTTTAATGGGTTGCAGGTGCTGGTGGTGGGAGATGTAATGATTGATTCTTATTTATGGGGAAAATCAACACGCATCTCACCAGAAGCACCTGTACCCATTGTTAATGTAATAAAACGGGAGAAGCGCCTGGGCGGGGCTGCCAATGTAGCCCTTAACATAGAGGCCATGGGCGCTGTTCCGTTACTTTGCTCTGTGATTGGCGACGACCAGGACGGGGCGGACTACCTTCGCCTGATGGAGGAGAAAGGCCTTTCTACAGAAGGCATTGTGCAGAGCCCGGAACGGGTAACCACCATCAAGCACCGCATTATTGCCGGCGCACAGCAGCTGCTGCGCGTGGATTCGGAGATAGAGCACAACCTGACCGAATACGAAGAGCGCCGCCTCGAAGAGCGTTACCTGAAGCTGCTGGAGAAGGTTGATGTCGTAATCTTTGAAGATTACGACAAAGGCGTTTTCTCAGAAAGGAACATCAGGCGTTTTCTGCAACTTGCCAACGAGCGCAACATCCCCAGTGTCATCGACCCCAAAAAGAAGAATTTCCTCAGCTACGTGGGCTGCACCTTGTTTAAACCAAACCTGAAAGAGCTCAAAGAGGGCCTGAAGGTAGAGTTTGCCGACGAGAACCTGCCTGCTTTTGAGGAAGCCGTAGCCGACCTGCAGCAGCGCCTGCAGGTACAGCAGGTGCTGGTCACCCTCTCAGAGCGGGGGGTATTTGTGGCTGACGGGGAAGAAAAGACGTATATCGGGGCGCACCGCCGCTCCATCTCTGATGTGTCGGGGGCCGGTGATACGGTTATCAGCATTGCCGCGCTTTGCATGGCCCTGCGCACCTCAAAAGAGTTTATGGCTGGGCTTAGCAACCTAGGCGGAGGCTTAGTGTGCGAGCAGGTGGGGGTGGTGCCCATAGACAAGACGCGCCTGTTTGAGGAGGCTGCGCACATAAGGTTGTTTGAAAAGAATGAATACAGAGTCGTTAAATAGATTTTTATACGGCAGTAAGCTGGCGGCGTACACCATCATGCGCCGCACGACTTATGTGCTGACAATACTGGCAATAGGATTACTGGTTTATGCACATGGGGTGGTGGAAAGCCCGGTGCAGCTGCAGGTGCTGTATTATGCGATAGATGGTATCCTGGCTACATTCGTTTTGATCTATTTTCTACGCATTCTGTATGCCTTTGAGCGAGTCAAGTTTCTGAGGCGCACTTGGTTCGAGGGGATCTTAATGAGCATTATCTTCCTGAACCAGTTCTTTACTTATGTACTGGACTACCCACTTATTTACAACATCTTTGAGGGAATAGGCATACCGCTCTCGGTGGAGTTCTACCGGGTGCTGGTGTCGCTGTACATGCTGGTTTTGCTGATTGTGGAGCTGCTGGAGACGCAGGTGCACCTGAAAACAATGCAGCTGAAGCCTTCTATTACGTTCCTGCTCAGCTTTATTATGCTGATTCTGATAGGTACCGGCTTGTTCATGCTGCCCAAAATGACAAATGCACCGGAAGGTATCAGCTTTTTGGACGCGCTCTTTATGGCCACCAGTGCCTCCTGTGTAACAGGGCTGGCGGTGGTAGACCCTGGCACCTATTTTACCTTTGCCGGGCAGGTGGTGCTGCTGCTGCTTATACAAATGGGCGGTTTGGGTATCTTGACTTTCGCCACCTTCTTTGCCTCGCTTATGCGGCAGGGAGTAGGGATCAAGCAGCACGTGGCCATGCACGAGCTCCTGGATAGCGAGTCGCTTTTCTCTACAAAAAACCTGATGCGCAAACTCATTTTCCTGACGCTGATGATAGAGGGAATAGGAGCCGTTGCCGTGTTTCTGACGTGGGGGGCAGAGGTGCAGTTTACGAACCTTGGCAGCAAGATTTTCTTTTCTGTTTTCCATTCTGTGTCAGCTTTTTGTAATGCTGGTTTCTCGCTTTACCCGGAGGGCCTGTACACGCAGCCGGTTCGCTTTTCCTATATCCTGCATCTTGTTATAGCACTGATCATCATTTTTGGCGGTATTGGTTTTCCTACAATTCTGGATGTCCTTTCGCCCAGGAACATGCGCGCCCGTATGGAAAAGCCCTGGAAAAACTGGAAGATGTCGTCGCGTGTCACCATCTATACTTCTGCCATTCTGCTGGCTATTGGTATGATTGGCTTCTTTTTCCTGGAGTATTACAACACCCTCTCCAGTCTTGGTTTTGCCGAAGCTCTGGTAGCGTCCTTTTTTCAGTCAGTGACTACACGTACCGCTGGTTTTAACACAGTAGATATCTCTGCGCTAAACGTGCCTACTCTGTTGATGATAATTGCGCTGATGTTTATCGGGGGCTCACCAGGGTCGACAGCGGGAGGTATAAAAACGACAACTTTTACGGTGGTGCTGTTTGCGGTGCTCACCACCATCCGGAACAAGCGAAACATGGAGATTGGCCACCGCACCATTCCGCATTCAGTGGCTTATAAAGCTTTCTCCGTTTTTACGTTCGCGGCGCTTATCAACATCACGTTTATATTTACTCTGTCTATCACCGATGCACAGTTCGACATCATCAAGCTGGCTTTTGAGCAGGTATCCGCTTTTGCAACGGTGGGTCTAAGTACAGGAATCACGGCAGGTCTTTCTGATATGGGGAAATGTGTTATCATCCTGTCGATGTACCTGGGCAGGGTAGGTACCCTCACGCTGGCGCTTGCCCTCAGCACCCGCGCCTCTTCCACAGCCTATAAGTACCCGGAAACACAGCTGGCGGTGGGGTAGGCAAGTTAGAGAGTCATTTTAGGTTAGAAAGTTAAAAATTTAGAAGGTTAAAAATTTGAAAGTGAGGGTGGATTTTCTCTGTTGCAGGTAGTTCCCCTCCTCGGAGGGGCTAGGGGTGGATTTTGTTCTGCAACCAGCTTTAGAGAGTTTAGAATTTCAAAAAAACGATTTAACCACCAAAGAGAAAGGCCCGCTGTTCAGGCGGACCTTTCTCTTTGGTATATAGTTTAGTAAGGCTTTAACTTTTTAACCTTCTAACTCCTAAACGTTCTAACTACTAACGGCTTCGCCATATTCCTTCACTGTCTGCACAAAGCATTTTACCTTCTCCGGGTCTGTATCCGGGTACACGCCGTGGCCGAGGTTGGCGATGTGGCGCTGCGGGCCGAATTCCTTCAGCATTTTGATGGTTTCGTGCTGGATGGTATCGAAGGAGCTGTAAAGCAGGCAAGGGTCCATGTTTCCCTGCAGGGTTTTATTCGGGCCTACCTGCTGACGGGCCGTTTTAATGTCCATATTCCAGTCGAGGCCGATGGTTTCGCAGTTAAGCTTGCTGAAGTCCTCCATGGCAAAGAAAGCGCCTTTGGCAAAAACCGTGACCGGCACATTGTGGATGGCATTACAAATCTCAGCGATGTACGGCAGGGCGAACTCCCGGTACTGCGCCGGCGAAAGGATGCCTGCCCAGGAATCGAACACCTGGATCAGGTTGGCGCCCGCCTCTACCTGCGCCTGCAGGTAAGCCGTGGTGGTGTCTGTTATCTTGCGGAGCAACTGGTGCGCCAGCTTCGGGTTGGTGTACAGCATGCCGCGCGCCTGAGAGAAAGTCTTGGAACCGCTGCCTTCTACCATATAAGCCAATATGGTCCAGGGAGCACCGGCAAAGCCAATCAGGGGCACGCGCCCGTTCAATGCCCGCTTCGTTACCCTGATCGCCTCCAGCACATAGTTCAGGTGTTCGTGCGGATCCGCCACGCGCAGCTTTTTCATGTCCGCCTCTGTGCGGATAGTATTCGGGAACAGAGGGCCCCTTTTCTCCACCATCTCATAGGTGCAGCCCATCGCTTCCGGCACCACCAGGATGTCGGAGAAAATGATGGCTGCGTCTACATCCAGAATGTCAACAGGTTGTATGGTCACCTCAGCGGCCAGTTCCGGTGTTTCCACCAACTCTTTAAAGCCGCTCAGGCTGTTTCGTACCGCACGGTATTCAGGTAAAATACGTCCTGCCTGGCGCATGAGCCACACGGGGGTGCGCTCCACTTTCTCGCCTCTGGCAGCTCTTATAAGCAGATCGTTCTTCAGTTGCATGCTGCAAAGATAGGAAAATTAGATTTGAAAATCTGAGGATGAGCAGATTTGTAAAGGGTTAGGACCCTACAGATTCAGAATCCTGGGTCAGGAGCTCTTTGTGTTGCGGTGATAGTACGGTAAGAGTAGAGGTCGATGAAAATGCAGCTGTTGCTTCCTGATGCATGATGTTTCAGACCTGGCCTCGGGGTACCAGCAGACTTCTCTATATATCTATAGCAACGTAGGCTGCGTAAGACAATAACATACCAACCAGCACCCCGCATGAAACAGGAACAGAGACTATTTACGGAGTCTATACTTTTACTTTAGTCTCAAAAAAAACAGAATGTTATGGAAATAGAAGAGGCCCTCGAGGTGCTGGAGAACTATAATTTATGGCTGTTTATAATTGGTCTGGCCGTATTGGCGACAGCTGTGCTACCGCGTATCCTGGCCAAATATCCTTTTTCTATGCCTGTGGTGATGCTAGGCCTGGGAGCTATTGCGCTGCCCCTGGGTCTGGAAGCGCCGGATCCCTTAGAGCAGGGAGATTATACAGAGCACCTCACCGAACTGGCAGTAATCGTCTCGCTGATGGGAGCAGGGCTGAAGATAGACAGGCCGCCCAGCTTAAAGGGTTGGAGTGTGACTTGGCGCCTGCTGGGTATCACCATGATTGTAACCATTGCACTTGTTGCCCTGACTGGCTGGTGGCTCGCGGCCTTCGCTCCGGCCTCCGCCATGCTGTTAGGTGCTTGCCTGGCTCCTACTGACCCAGTGTTAGCCTCTGAAGTACAGGTGGGCGCACCGCAGGAAGGCTCTGAAGACGAAGAAACGGAGGATACAGATGAGTCAGGGCATGGGGAGGAAGATGAGGTGCGGTTCGGCCTTTCTTCAGAAGCCGGCCTGAATGACGGCCTTGCCTTCCCGTTCACGAACATGGCCATTGCCATGGCGATGGCTGGTGCACACCCCGGCAACTGGATAGGAACCTGGTTTCTGATTGATGTACTTTATGAGTTGGGGATTGCCGCAATTTTCGGATTAGGACTGGGGTATGTGCTGGCTCGCTTTATCATGGCCATGCCTGCCAAAACAGAACTTGCAAAATCTATGGTAGGTTTAGGAGCCCTGGCTGCCACTTTGCTAATTTACGGTGCTACAGAGTATGCCGGCGGTTATGGCTTTATCGCCACTTTTATTGGCGCCGTGGTCATCAAAAACTATGACCAGGACCACGAATACCAGAAAGCACTGCATGCTTTTACAGAGAAAGCAGAGCGCCTTTTAATGGCAGCGGTGCTAATTGCTTTTGGGGCTGCTGTGGCAGGTGGCCTGCTGTCATCACTTACCTGGACACTGGTTATCTGCGCCATCATCATAGTTTTTATTATACGCCCTCTTGCCGGTGTGCTCGGCCTGATTGGTTTTAATAAGGCTCCCTGGCGCGACCGCTTTGCTATCAGTTTTCTGGGCATGCGGGGAATCGGCTCCTTTTATTACCTGTCCTACGGCTTGAATGAGGAAAACTTTGAAGGAGCAGAAGAACTATGGGCACTCGTAGGCCTGGTTGTCATTATCTCCATTTTTGTGCATGGCATTTCCGCTACGCCTATCACGGAAAAGCTGGATGAAATGCGGGAACAGGAGAATAAGGCGGCTCAGGAAGCAAAGGCATAGCGGCCTGTAGCAACACCTATCCCGCTGTAAAAAACAATGCTGTAAGGGCAGATACAATAAAGTTAACGCCAATGGAGAGTACAATAAAACCCATAATGCGGGAGAGCGCCGCCAGGCCTGATTTGCCCATTAGGCGGGTGAGTTGGTGAGATGAGCGAAGGATAAAATAAGACACACCGGCCAGGAGGATAATACCCACCAGTATAAACAGCATGTCCAGGATAGACAGGGAGGTGGTGAAAAGGCCAATACTGATCGCGATGGCCCCGGGGCCGGAAAGCATCGGCATGGCCAGCGGCGTGAAAGAGATGTCATCTTTCTGCTGCCCTTCTTCCACAACCTCCGGAGAAATTTTTTTCTTGTTTGCGCCAGGTGTCATCAAATCAAAACCTGCCCGCATGATCATGAGACCGCCGGCAATGCGCAGGTCGTGAATCCGGATGCCAAAAAAATTCAGAATGTACTGCCCTGTCAGGAAAAAAACAGCCAGAATGCCTACCATGTATAAGCAGGCCTTCAGGGCCTGCTGGTTCCGCTGTGCAGGTGTGTCGTCCTGTGTTAGGGTCAGAAAAACAGGCATCGCCCCGAATGGGTTTACAACAGAGAACAAGGCAGAGAAGGTGGCCAGTATGATTTCCATAGTTGGGTTTAAAAGAACGAAAGCCGCAAGCTACTCAGAATTAATTTAAAATGTACCAGTACAAAGCCAAATCATACACCAGCAACACTAGCAGCGTGGGGTAATATTCGTCGCGGGAACTGTCGCCCAGCACCAGGTAGCCCGCCAACAGGAGGCTTAGTAACTGGAAGGGCACGAGTTGTAAATCGATGCCTGCCAGGCCACCTGCCTGCCAAAGCATCCGGATTATGATTAAAAACAAAGGAACATGGAATAGTACCATCATGCTGCGCACCAACTTCTCTGACATATATAGCTGCATTTGTTTCCTTCAATATAGGTATAGCTAAATAAAAAGCAAAGCTTTGGCCACTGCCAATACATAATAAAATGGCAACAGGAGGGGAGGTTCGGACATAATCCTTATTTTTGAGGAAAGATTAACAAAAACTAAATACGGCATGAAAGGAGAAGTAAAGCTTGGCATACTAGGCGGCGGACAGCTGGGGCGTATGCTGATGCAGGCTGGGCTCGATTTTAATATTTATACTTTGGTATTAGATCCTGATGAAAATGCACCCTGCAAAGACATCTGCAACGAGTTCTATGTAGGCAGCTTCCGCGATTATGATACGGTGTATGAATTCGGAAAAAACTGCGATATCCTGACCATCGAGATTGAGCACGTGAACGCGGATGCGCTGGAAAAGCTGGAGCAGGAGGGAGTAAAGGTGTACCCGGATGCCCGCACCGTGCGCACCATCCAGGACAAAGGATTGCAGAAGGAGTTTTACCAGAGGCACAGCATCCCTACTTCTGACTTTGTACTGCTGAAAGACAAGTCGGAACTGCAGGAGAATGTTGGTTTTCTGCCTGCCTTCCAGAAGTTGCGCCGCGAAGGTTACGATGGTCGCGGCGTGACGCGCCTGGCAAGCGAGGCCGATTTAAGTAAAGCCTTCGAAGATCCATCGGTGCTGGAAAAACTGGTGGATTTTGAGAAAGAAATATCCGTGATAGTGGCCCGTAACGCAAACGGTGAGGTGACCGCTTTCCCGGTAGTGGAGCTGAGCTTTCATCCAGAGCATAACTTAGTAGATTCCTTGTTCGCGCCAGCCAATGTGCCGTACAAGCTGCAGCGCCTCGCTATTGAAATTGCCACCCGCGTAATAGAAGCCTTCAATATGGTGGGTATACTGGCCGTGGAAATGTTCCTGACAAAAGACGGGCAGATTCTGGTAAACGAGGTAGCGCCGCGCCCACATAACAGCGGGCACCATACCATCAAAGCAAACTATACCTCACAATACGAGCAGCACCTGCGCGCTATCCTGAACCTACCACTTGGCTCTACCGAAATACAGAGTGCAGCTGTGATGCTTAACCTGCTGGGCGAACCCGGCTACGACGGTGAGGCAGCTTACGAGGGGCTGCAGGAGGCATTGGCTGTGCCAGGAGTATATATTCACCTCTACGGCAAAAAGTACACCCGCCCTGCCCGCAAAATGGGGCACGTTACCGTGCTGGGACAAAACCTAGAAGAGGCGCAGCAGCGCGCAGAATCCATCAGAAATGTTATTAAAGTAAAAGCATAAACCATGGCCGGAGAAACCACGACCACCCAACCATCTGTAGGCATCATCATGGGCAGCCAGTCTGACCTGAATGTGATGGACGCCGCTGCCGAGATATTAGAAACACTTGGTGTGCCCTATGAGCTGACCATTGTGTCGGCGCACCGCACGCCACACCGCATGATAGAGTATGCAGAGAATGCCCGCAAGCGCGGTCTGAAGGTGATCATCGCTGGAGCTGGCGGAGCAGCACACTTACCAGGAATGGTGGCTTCACTAACAACACTGCCTGTTATCGGCGTGCCTGTTAAATCAAGCAACTCCATCGACGGCTGGGACTCGGTACTATCTATCCTGCAGATGCCGGGAGGCATACCCGTAGCAACCGTAGCCCTGAACGGGGCACAGAATGCCGGTATCCTGGCCGCTCAGATTCTCGGCACAACCAACGCTGCCGTAGCCGACCGACTGGAAAAGTATAAAACCAGCCTGAAGGACAAGGTGATGCGCTCAGTAGAGGAATTAAGAAGAGGGGACAGTGATTTGGATTAAAAGAAAGTGCATACCAGATGCAAGTGATTTTAATCCAGATTAAGTATTGAGTAGTATAAGTATTTTAGATTTAAGTTTGCTACTGATTACCTCCTTATCCTAAATCAAAAAAGAGAGCCACTCCAGAATAAATTTGGAGTGGCTCTCTTTTGATAAGTAACTGTTATAAATGGTAAGACAGCATGAAGTAAACCACTTCTACAGTAGAAGATACATATAGAAGCCCGGACATGCCAGCATTTCGTTCATAGCGTGCTTCAATGGAAACAGGTTTGCTTCTAATGTAATAAAGCGCCCCAACTCCGGCTGTCAAACCTGTAGTAAACGCCCGAATACCATTTTCTCCAAGTGCTGGACTTGTTGAGCTCTGGGATGTGCCACCTAATGAAGTTGTTCTTGTTGTTTCTCCCTCATGGCTTATTGCATATCCTAGCATTGAACCGGCATTAGCAAAAGGTTTTACTTTGCCACGGGGATATGTATAACGGATTTGTGTAGGCAATTTTAAGTAATGCAGATCAAAATAAGTGTCATACTTATTACTGCTGCTACCTATTCCATTTTCTGTATAAGTTGATGTGAATTTGTTGCTGGTATAAAGCAGTTCTAACTGAATAGATAGTTTTTCGCTAAGCGATGGTGATGAAATATTTAAGGAAAGGCCTGTACTTAAGCTAGGTGCACTTTCTTCGAAAGCGCTTTTTGAAAAATCATGCTGTCCGGTAAACTTTAGTGTTGAGCTGCTGATGCCAAGTGTTGGTCCAAAGGAGAGGGTTAATTTATCAGGTGCTTTGCTGAAAAACTCCTTACCCATACACATGTTGTATTGCTGTGTGATTTTAGATAAGGGGTTATGGGCCAGTTGCACTTGGTCTACCTGCCTTTTGGTTATACTTGGGCAATTGCTGAATGCCCGCATCAGTGTTTCCTTGTAGATCTCGTCTTTGATAATGTATTTTTTGCCTGTAGTAAGATCTGTGTGTTGTCTTACTACCAGTTTTAGTTCCTCCAGTACATCGTCATTTTTTGATATATAGAAACGGTCTTTCTGGGTTTTGTCGCGGTAGAAGAATAAGTTGGCTTCTCCTTTAACTAAATTTTCTAAAAACAGTTTCTGAGTTGTGTTCAAACTGTCGGTGCCCGGAACTAACCTAGATTCGTAAATTTTATTTTCTTTTATAAAACCGAAGCCTTCTATTTCGGAGGGATTGTAAATTTTAGCGTTGCCGGTTGCTGATGCCCTGTAAGTAACAACGGTGGCATTGCGTTGTGATCCACGATAGTCAACCAAACCTTTTAAGGTATCACCGCTCTGAACAACATATCCTTCTCTAAAATCAGTTTGGGAAAATACCAGGTTGCTGATAAGAACGCATAATAAGGTAATGTAAATTTTCTTCATGTAATAATAGGGTTAAAATGAAATTTGTAAACACCAGGCGGCTAATAATCTATTTTAATAATAAAAATAGGTTTTTTATTAAACTATAGAAAATAACTATATGTCATTTTCTATGTATTTAAAATTTAACTACCAAGCCTCCCTACTGAATCTCAGCAGGGAAGCTTGATAGTTGGAGCAGCTATGAATTACTTGCTTGTGGTGCCGTCTACTTCCTTTAGTTGGCATTCGTTACACCACCATCGTCAGAACCTGCACTCTGTGGGCTTGGGCTTGGTCTGCCTGTCAGGAAAGGTAACCATGAAAAAGGCCGCTCTATTTACTTGTAGAGCGGCCTTTTTCATGGTTTGTAATCAGAAATAAAAACCAGCACCAACTGTAGCCTTTGCAAGGCTCAGGTCAGCATCAAATTCACTGCCCCCTTCCGTGTACATATATCTGAACCAGTTTGCCTTTAACTCAAGCCCAATTCTTGGAGTGGGAAAGAAAACAAGGCCGGGTGCTATTGTTCCGTTTATGCTGCCCTGGCTGTTCTCATTTGAACTCTTGCTCCAGTTGGTAGGAATAGTAGATGGTGTTCCCCAGGGAGAACCAGCGGGAACGCCAGTGCCTGAATCCACGAACTGAGACGTTTCGCTATAAATTTTATACTTTGTTTTAGAGTAGCCTGCTGCTCCTTCAGCAAAAAAGCAAGTGTAGGGCCTAAAGTTGTATAATAGCGTGCCATAGGACCAAATCCTATGGTCGAGAACTTGGTTTTGATGGCGTTAATAGATGTTTGATAGTAATAACCAGAACTTGTAGGCACTGGAGCGGAAAGGCGCGCATCCGATTCCGATTTAGAAAAGCTGGTGCTGGCCTGCATGCCTAGCATCCAATGCGAACTCACCGCAAAAGCCGCCATGGGCGAAAAATTGATTGCAGTGGTCTTTGTTGAAGCATTTTCCCTTTTGATGCTTCCCCCAAAGTGAGTACCAACAAAGGGTTTTCCGGGAGTTAGTTGAGCAAATACAGGGCTTAGTGCCAGGAGCAGGCCTATAGCAACCAGAATTATTTTCATATTAAATATTTTAGCGTTTAAATATAGATGATTTTCTGAAATGCATGTGCTTAATTATAAATGAATTGTAAAAATAAGAGGACGGACTTACTTAAAATTAATTAAAAGTATATATAAATAATCGGTATATAAATATAACCTTATTTATTTCTTTTAGGTATGATGGCTGGTACTATAAATCAGAATGGTCCAATCTGAAAGCCTTAAATTTAAATTTATATGCTTGACATCGCTACCAAGAACAGGCGGATTACTGCACCCAGAATTTTTTCAGTTATAACTCTCCTCTTTCACCTGCTGAAGCAGGCAAAGGAGAATGTTCTGTTTCTGGTGTCTCTGTACCTGGTGCCCCTGGTCTGCCTGGTGTTGGTTCTGGCAAGCCATATCTACACAGCCATACCCATAGGAGACTTTACCAGGGAGCCTGTTGCCGTTGCCGGATTACCGTTTTATGTAGGCTTTATCTCGAACATGGGTATGCTGTTCTGGTGTGCAGCAGCCGCCATCTGCATTTTTAGCTGGTTTGTATTTCGTCAGAAAGAGAATGAAAAGACGCTGGCAAGCTTCCTGCTTTATTTTGGGCTGCTGACCCTTCTCTTGCTCTTTGACGACTTCTTCCAGTTCCACGACTATATATTCCTGTATTATATACCCGTCTCCGAAAAGCTGATATTCTTAGGGTATGGCATCCTGATGCTGCTTGGTTTACTTATCTACCGAAACTACATCCTGATGCAAACAGAATGCTTTGTGTTTTTTACCGCCTTCGTATTTCTGGGGCTGTCTATTGTGGTGGATGCTTTGCAGCATCAGTTATTACCTGTATTAGGAGAGGACCTAAGAATCTTTCTGGAAGACGGATTTAAGTTTATGGGGATAGTAGGCTGGTTTGGTTATTTTGCAAGGGTATGCCTGTCAAAGTTCAAAGCTTCTGTATAAGAGGAATTGCTACTACTTGTAAACAAAAAAAGCCCCGCTGAAACCAGCGGGGCTTTTCTATATAAATCAGGTTATTGTGATTACTTGTTACCGTCTACTTCTTCGTAGTCTACATCGGTTACACCACCATCACCGGCAGTAGCGCCTTGAGCACCACCAGCCTGTCCGTTGCTCTGGCCGTCACCGCCTGGTGCGCCACCTGGCTGACCTTGCGTGGCGTTGTACATCTCCTGAGAGGCTGCACTCCAAGCATT
The DNA here is from genome assembly GCF_054779655.1 of Pontibacter brevis. Lineage (NCBI taxonomy): Bacteria > Pseudomonadati > Bacteroidota > Cytophagia > Cytophagales > Hymenobacteraceae > Pontibacter > Pontibacter brevis. The sequence continues at coordinate 120,986 of NZ_BAAGXV010000088.1, read as the reverse complement.
GTTCAGGTTCTCCAGGGCTCTGTCGATACCGGCTACGTCTTTAGAACCGTGGGCTGTTTTCAGCTCGTTCAGGGCGTTCTCGATGTTCGACTTGTTGCCAGCAGACAGCTTATCGCCATACTCCTTCAGCTGCTTCTCTGTCTGGAAGATCATAGAGTCAGCTGAGTTCAGCTTCTCAATCTCTTCCTTCGCACGCTTATCGGCTTCGGCGTTCGCTTCAGCTTCCTGGCGCATGCGCTCGATTTCCTGCTCACTCAGACCAGAAGAAGCCTCGATGCGGATTTTCTGCTCTTTGCCTGTCGCTTTATCCTTCGCAGTTACGTGCAGGATACCGTTGGCGTCAATATCAAACGTTACTTCGATTTGAGGAACACCACGTGGCGCTGGTGGAATGTCTGACAAGTGGAAGCGGCCGATAGTACGGTTGTCGCGGGCCATTGGGCGCTCACCCTGCAGTACGTGAATCTCCACAGACGGCTGGTTGTCGGAAGCAGTAGAGAATGTCTCAGACTTCTTCGTAGGAATCGTTGTGTTAGACTCAATCAGTTTGGTCATTACACCACCCATCGTCTCGATACCCAGTGAAAGCGGCGTTACGTCCAGCAGGAGCACGTCTTTTACTTCACCAGTTAATACACCACCCTGGATAGCAGCACCGATGGCCACCACTTCATCCGGGTTCACGCCTTTAGAAGGCTTCTTGCCGAAGAACTTCTCTACTTCTTCCTGTACTCTTGGGATACGGGTAGAACCACCCACCAGAATTACTTCGTCGATATCAGAAGTAGAAAGGCCGGCATCTTTCAGGGCCTGACGGCATGGCTCCATAGAGCGACGGATTAGGTCATCAGACAGCTGCTCAAATTTCGCACGCGTCAGTTTACGTACTAAGTGCTTTGGCACACCGTCAACCGGCATAATGTATGGCAGGTTGATTTCTGTCTCGTTAGAAGATGAGAGCTCAATTTTCGCCTTCTCAGCAGCTTCTTTCAAACGCTGCAGTGCCATTGGGTCTTTGCGCAGGTCAAGGCCTTCGTCTTTCTTGAACTCGTCAGCCAGCCAGTTGATGATAACCTGGTCAAAGTCGTCACCACCAAGGTGGGTGTCACCGTTCGTAGAAAGTACCTCAAATACACCGTCACCCAACTCCAGGATAGAAATATCGAATGTACCACCACCTAAGTCGAATACGGCGATTTTCTGGTCTACGCTCTTCTTGTCAAGGCCGTAAGCAAGTGCTGCTGCAGTAGGCTCGTTGATGATACGCTTCACTTCAAGACCTGCAATCTGTCCGGCTTCTTTTGTAGCCTGGCGCTGTGCATCGTTGAAGTAAGCAGGCACCGTAATAACGGCCTCTGTTACAGTTGTACCCAGGTAATCTTCTGCAGTAGCCTTCATTTTCTGAAGCACCATGGCAGAAATTTCCTGCGGAGTATACTGTCTGTCGCCAATCTCCACACGCACGGTGTTGTTGCCGCCCTGTACCACTTTATAAGAAACCTGCTTTGCTTCTTCGCTTACTTCATTGTAGCTGTGGCCCATGAAGCGCTTGATAGAAGCAATTGTGTTTTGCGGGTTTGTGATCGCCTGACGTTTTGCAGGGTCACCTACCTTACGCTCACCGTTACCGTTGTCTAAGAAAGCAACGATGGACGGAGTTGTTCTGCGGCCTTCGCTGTTAGGAATAACCACCGGCTCGTTACCTTCCATTACGGCAACGCAGGAGTTGGTTGTACCTAAGTCAATACCAATTATCTTTCCCATTCTATAGTTTTATTATATATGTTCTAAACTCTTATTTCTAATTCAATTTTTTCCTGTTGTCTTTCTTATAACAACCCTTGTGCCAAGGGGAGAATAGTACTTTGTTTCTGTCAATATGTCACTTTCTGCATGGTAGACCTCGCTTTTGTCCGAATCATGCCAGCCGCTTGCTTTAAGTACCGACAGAATTTCCTGTGTTATGATATGTGACTGTTTCTTAACATGGTAGAAGGGTGATGCTGTTGAAGAGAACTAGCCCACTTTTCCTAAAGCTCTTTGTCTTTTGTCTAAGCTGCCGTCGGTTCAGCTTATCCAGCGGCTCATTAGCAGCCTTTTCCATCTTATCTTCCTGTGCTCTCTAGGCTGGGGTAGGGGCCCTTTTTAAGACGGCTGCCTCATTCCGTTCAGCACCGAAAATTTACAATAGAGGGCCCCTACCCCCAGGCGCTCAACCCAAAGACTGAAAACTGATTCACTCCGTGCTGGCAGAATTTGTACTAAAACATTGACAATGGGAAAAGCCCTACGCAAACGAAACAGCAGATTCCCATCCTTGGACAAGGAGGGGGTAGGGGTGGTTGGACCCGGTAGAGCAGAAAAAGCAACAGTACTATGGAATTAGCCTGATAGGAGATGATAAGAAGTGGTAAACAAAAAGGCCCGGCGTAAACCGGGCCCCTTGTTGTCTGTTTTCACGCTTTTAAAAGATGATGCTGGCCGAAGGCAAGGCCTTCTTTATTCTCTCTTTTTCTGCTTCCGGTATATTATTCCCAACCAATATCAGCGTTCGCAGGCTTTCAAGCTTTTCAAGCGCTGTGGGCATTAGGCTAAGTTGGTTGTAACTCAGGTCTAGCAACTGCAGGTTTTCAAGCTGCGTTAGCTCCTCCGGCACCACCTTCAGCTGGTTGTGCCCCAGCAAAAGCGTTTGTAATGATTTTGCCTTCCCCACCTGCCTGGGTAGGGACGTTATTTGGTTGAAATCGAGGGCCAGGCTTTTGAGTTCTTTTAACTGAAAAAGCGCCTGTGGCACTTCGCGCAACTGGTTCTGCGACAGCGAAAGGTCTTTTAACTTTTTTGCTTTGCCTATTTCGGGAGGTAACATTTCGAGGTGGTTATAGCTGAGGTTTAGCGTATGGAGCGCACGCATGCGGCGCACCTGCGGCGAAATCGTTCTGATGCTGTTTCCATTCAGGTGCAATACCTGCAGGTGGTGTAAGTTTCCGAAGCCGGCAGGTAGCTCTGTAAAGTGGTTATGGCTGAAATCCACGTCTTTCAGTTCTTCTAATGAATAGAAGGAAGCCGGGAGCTCCCTGATTTCATTCTCGCTGAAATTTATTTCCTGCAGCTGCTGCAGTTGGCCTATTTCAGGGGCTATGTCTGCTATCTTGTTTTTCATGGCGTTGATGAACTGCAGGTTCACCAGCTCACACAAATCAGGGGGAAAGCTGTAGTACATTTGCTGCCGGATGTTCAGGCGGTATACCCTGTCCTTTTCCTGCAAGGCCTCCGGCACATGGGAGTATATTTTGGTGCTTGCCAGCTCCTGCTGTGGTAGTGGTTTGGCCTGGGCACTGGCTTTATGCGGTTGCCAGATGGCAATGGCTAATAGGGCAACCGTTACTGTTCTTTTCATTTTCTGCTTCACTTTCCTGCTGTCAAAATGATAGGGGATAAAGTGGTAAATGCCTTCGCTGAAATCTTCTCTTCATCCTGTATAGCTGTATTTATAAATAAAAGCTGATGTTTAGATAGGCCTTGACTTATCCTGAGAGGGAAAAAGGCTATGGGCATAATGCCCATAGCCTTAACATTTGCTAAACTTCAATCTTACTCATTCACCTGAAGCATTCTGGTGGTTGATTTCTGGTCATTCACTTGCAGGCGTAACAGGTAAATTTTGCTGCCTGATGTAGAAGACGGGGTAAAGTCGTAGGTATGTTCTCCGGCCTCCAGGCTGCCGTTTACCAGTGTCTTTACTTTGTTGCCTTGCATGTCCAGCACTTCAAGGTATACATTAGCCTGCTCAGGTATCTCTACCTTCACTTTTGTGCTCGCCTGGAATGGGTTTGGATAAGCCTTTATCATTTGCGCTGGCTCCAGGCTGCTTGCCATGGCGGGCTGGTTGTTTTCTTTACCCAGGAACTGTTTGCGGGCAAAAACAAACGTTACGTCCCTATCAAACTGCACTTCGTTTCCGGCAGCATCTGTAAAAGTGGCGGTATTGGCGCCACTCGGGTGCTGAATGGAAATGAAGCCATACTTGAAATCAGGGGAGAAGGTGAGGCCGGTAGATTCAGAACCGAAAGGTGTGGTCATGAACAGCTCCAGCTTCGGGCTTTCCGGAGTGTGGTCCGGGCGCACTACCCACAGGTTGTTGCGGCCGCCATCCTGCAGCGCCCACAGGTTGCCTTCTCCGTCGAAAGTCAGGTTGTCGATACCCGTTCCCCAGTTTTCTGCCTGTGTACCTTCGCCATAGTTTACATCATAAAACTGTGGTGTCACCCAGGCCTCAATCTCCGATACAGTCATGCCGTCGTCTTTGAATCTCCAGATGGTACCCGAGCCTTTCGACGTGAAGTACATTTTACCGTCCGGGCCAAACTCAATGTCTTCCGGGTTTCTCCAGTTGGTGCCACCCACAGCAGGAGCCAGGCTTCGGGTGTTATTGCGGTCGGCCTGCGTCGTGTTGGGAACCACCACCCAGGTACCGGAGGCTGATGTTTCGCTGTCACGCTGCAGCACATAAAGCGTTCCTTCAGAAAGGTTACCCGGCGTGTTGGCTACAAACTTAAACACACCGCTCGAGCCGCCGTCCTCGGCTTGGTAAACCGTTACCCTATCAGAACTGATGGCAATATTCTCATGGTTCATGCGGCCCATGGCCCACAGCTTGTCTGGCTTGCCGTCGCCGTCGTAGTCTACTATTTTACCGGTTACAGGGTCTATTTCTACCTGCCAGCCCACATCCTGGTACCCATCTCCGTTGGCATCACCCATATTCGTGGTCTCTTCAGATGTAATCAGTGTGCCCCAGGGGGTAATGCCGCCCGAGCAGTTTCGTACCGTCTGCACCAAAGGGGAGAAGTCAACTTTGCGCACTCCCTGTACTTCCCAAAGGTTAGTAGACTCGTTCAGGCTCATGTCCAGAATAGATACACCACCTGGAGAAGTTTCATGGTTAATAGTCAGATAACCTTTCTTGCTGCTGCCTGCCACTGGGATGAAGGCTGTAAAGTCGTTATTGCCCGGCATGGTTCCGGTGGTGCCGTCTGTATAAGTGGTAAAGCCGGTCTTGGCCAGCTGCTGGATAGCATGCGTCTCTGTTGGGTACGTAATAGACATTGTCTGCCCAACAGGCTGTACAGAAGTAAAGCTGCCGATTTTGTTTTTGTGAGGAGAACCACTGCCCGCAGCAGTTGCAGACTGCGCCATTGTCTCCTGCGCACTGAAAGCAGCACCTGATAAAATAGCCGCTAAGAAGAGCCTTTTGTAAAACTTGTTCATATGTGTTTTATGGGTTAATGGTTGAAATTTCCAATGCCCAAAACAACTGCTATTAATTTACTCTATGGTTAGTGAATGTTTAACCAATTATTATGAATGCAGTGCTACTATTAAGGAGATGTTATGCCTGAAGCCCTGATAATTAGTAATCAGTTATATGCATTATTTAATATATTTAGAGGTGCCTGTTTGTTAACTATAGGATAACCTGCGCATAAAATAGAGATAATAGCTGGTTGGTTATTTTGTAGTAATAGACAAACAAATTATCCCTTCATGTTCTACAAAGACAATACAATACAGAAGCGGAATCTGATGTCAGCACTGCTGCTCATATGCATGGGGCTGTTCGTAAGTGTTGTGCTGACTTCTTTTAAAGCAGAAACTGTTATTCCGAATCAGGTGGCCAGCACCGTCCGCCAAAGCCTGATACAGGATATGGCAGACTTTCAGCAGCTGACGCAGCTCCTGAAAGAGGCCCTGGAGGTAGCAGACAAAAAGCAGGTTTCTGTTAAACAGTTGCAGGGCGCGTTCTATGAGGTAAAGCAGGGGTATAAGAAAGTGGAGTACCTGGTAGAGTACCTGGACCCTACACTGGCAAAAAAAGTGAATGGAGCGCCCCTGCCCAAAGTGCTGATTGAGGAGGCGAATTACCAGACCCTGCACTTCCAGAAGCCCAGTGTCAGAACGTTTCCTCCTGAGGGGCTGCAGGTATTAGAAGAGCTGCTTTTTGCAGAAGAGCTGGACCGGGAGAAGATGAAAGAAGCCGTTATACTAGCTTATGCGCTTCAGGAAGAAGTGTCGCTTGTTGCCAACAGCCTGCACTATCAGCCATTCACAGACAAACAGGTACTGGAAAGCCTCCGTGAAGAGCTTGTCCGGATTATGACGATGGGAATAACCGGTTTTGACGCTCCGGCAGCCGGAAGAGAAATAGCGTATGCAGCTGTGGCCCTGCAGCCAGTGTTAGATGCTGCGCAGCAGTATGAACATCCTACAAGCGGCCGAGCCAAAGAATATTCCAGTAAAGCTGTTCAGCAGTTGCAGCAGGCAATGGCATACCTGCAGCAGCATCCTGATTTCGACACTTTCGACAGGCTGCACTTTATAAGAGAACTGGCAGACCCTGCCTATGCGTCGCTTACGGCTTTGCAACAGGAGCTCCTGCCGACAGCCGCTTCCATTGCCAAACCTGTAAACGACCATGCTAACAGTCTTTTCAGCGCCGACTTCCTGCAGGCGGCTTACTTTGCCAAACAGGACCGGAAGGAGCAAAAGCCTCAATTAGTTGAGTTGGGGAAGGTCCTTTTCTTCGACCCGGTACTGTCGGCTAACAACGAACGCTCCTGTGCCAGTTGCCACGCGCCTGCCAAAGCTTTTTCTGATGGACAGGCCCGCAGCGTGGCCTTCGGCTTTAAGGGCACCGTGCAGCGCAACTCGCCCACGCTGCTGAATTCCGTTTTCAGTAATGCATACTTCTGGGACAGCCGTGCCATATACCTGCAGGACCAGGTGCCGGACGTAGTAGTAAATTCTGATGAACTGCATGGCAACTACGAAGAAGTAGTGCAGAAACTACAGCAAAGCAAAGAATATAAGAAACTGTTCAGTCAGGCGTTTGCAGACGAGCAGGACAACAGCCTGAACACAAACACCATCAACCGGGCCATTGCAGCCTATGTGCAAAGCCTGGTGGCGCTTAACTCTCCTTTCGACCAGTACATGCGCCGCGAAGCAGAGCAGCTTGATGTAGCAGCCAGGCGCGGCTTCAACCTGTTTATGGGGAAAGCCGCTTGTGGTACCTGCCACTTTGCGCCTACCTTCAACGGCACAGTGCCGCCCCGCTACCTCGAAAGCGAAACAGAAGTTTTAGGCGTAACAACTTCAGCTGATTTTGCGCATCCTCAACTGGATGAAGATTTGGGACGTGCAGGTGTTATTCCGGCGGATGCCTGGAAACATTCTTTTAAAACACCGACTGTACGAAACGCTGCTCTCACAGCGCCTTACATGCACAACGGTGCTTTTGCAAGCTTAGCAGAAGTGGTAAATTTTTATGATGCAGGAGGAGGGGCAGGTCTCGGACTGGACGTGCCAAACCAAACCCTGCCCGATAGTCCGCTGAACCTGACAAAGCAGGAGAAGCAGGACCTCATCGCCTTCATGGAGTCTCTCACCGATACAGCGACTGTTTTTGAGGTTCCTGAGCGGCTTCCAAAGTTTCCAAAGAAGGCCGCTTTAAATAACCGCCCTGTTGGAGGACGCTATTAGGGGCTGGAGGTACAGCTGATAGAACAAGTCTTGTTAAGCCTATCCCATAGCTCTATCTTTTTTTCTAATGTACCGGGTCAAACCGCCCCTCAGCGCCACGCTCGTTAGCTCAAAACTATCGTTTTGGCTAATCCAGGCAGGAAAGCCTGCTTCTTCAGGTTGCACAGTGCCTGTTTCATTGTCAGTTCTTTTACTGCTAAAAACTGACAGCACGGATTATATCAGTTTCCTGTTTTTTGTGGGAGTAGGGAAATCTGATTATAGACGTGTAAAGGGTACTGCGCATGAACTAACAAATTTGATACAAGCTAACATCAAGGCCTGAGTAAAATCTTGGCAGCCCAGTCCGTTGCGGCTGGATTGGAGCCATCCGGGAATTTTGGAGTTATCAGGTTTCCTCTTCGGTCTGATTTGATTGTTTGAGGAGCTTTCCATTCTCCACTCCTGGGATCAAACCACTGGAAGGCATACGAAGTATTCTTTTTTAATCCACTTATCCTGGGCAGCGCTGCCTTGTTTTCAAAATAGAGCAAGGCAAAATCTTGTGCCGGGTTCATCATCATAAAAGACCAGCCGTCCAAACCACGCACCGAGCTGTTTTTTGCTTTCTGAGGATGGAGGTGCTGGTGGTAGGGCTGCAGTTGCTGGTATCGTTCTCCTTCTGAAAGGACAAAAGTCTTCAGGTGCTGCATCTGCTTTCCGGATTCATATTTCAAGGCATCCCAGAGGTGTGGGCGGGCTCCGGTTGGTTCTCCGGTTGTGGTCATATCATACGCAGCGGTACCATGCACATGGCCTGCCAGGCCTCCGGAAAGCACGGAACCATACATTTGCGCCCGTGCAAAGTAGTTGTCCCGGTCGGAGTTGGCAGGTGGAGTTTCGCCTCCCGGCTTGTTGATTTCATGGTTCCAGCCGGTATAATAAGGCTCAAAGTTGATAGCTGGATAAGGAGGGGTTAGATGAAAAAGGGTATCCATTGCCCCGTAAAAGCCATGGTCCCGGGGTTTGTTGCCCACGCTGTGCATGTCGAGCCAGGGCACTTCTTTTCCATGGCCAAAAGTGGTATAGGTGGAGTGGTCGATCAAGGAAGTGTGCAGTTGTCCGAAGGGCGGCGGGCCGTACTTGTTTAGGTGGTAGGTAAGGGCTTCGTTGAACTGCTCTGCGGTCAGGCTAAAGTCCTTGGGAATCCAGTCTAGGTGAATGCCACTGAATACAAAGTTTTGCGCGCCGTAGCGGGAAATCAGGTATTGTACGTAGCGGGCAAAGGTCTCATTAAAGTCGAAGTAGGCGTTCCAGGATGGCCCGGCATCACGGCGGATGGTCTCCAGCAAAGGCACAAAACCCTGCTCTGCCATATACTGCATTTTTTTATCCAGGCTCTGAAAATAAGCTGGGTTAATCTGGTTAAAGTCTGAAACGCCTTTATGTTCCGCAGAAATGGAAAAGGGCAGGTTCCCATATTCGTCCCGCATGTTCTTGGCGGTGAAAGTGCCCCAGTAGCTCAGGCCGCCGGAAGCGTCGGTTCCCTTGCCCTGGGCCACGTCGTAGCCGAATTTTTCCCAGGCATTGCGCACAAACACGCCGTCTTCGTTAGCATAGGTGCTGGGGTTAAGATCTGTGTCCCAGTTAGGGAAGGCGGCAATCATGCTGACAGAGTTAAACCCTTGGTTTTTGCGGTAGTTGATGGCGTCTTCAAAGCCGATGCCAGGACCCGGTTGGTAATTATCGGAGGTGGGCGCATTGCGGAACGGCAGCCGCCAGGTGGTACCAGCCAGCCAGGTATCGCCGACCATAAAAAACGGAGTTCCATCGGCGTACTGCAGCGCATGCCCATTAGGAGTGGCGCTTACAAAGCCGCGGCGGTTAGGGTTTTCCTGCTTTTCCTTTTCCGTCCACGCTACAGCGGTAAACTGGCCGGTCTTTTGGTTTAGTCCGGCATCCTCCTGCTGATTTGACCCGCTGGTCCATTGCCATTGGCCAGGCTTGTTTGCCACGAGGCGTACCTTAAAGACATTGTCACCATCCCAGAACCCGTACACGCGCTTTGAAAAATCCGGGCCTTTTAAATCTACCCATACGGTAACATCTGTATAGTAATTGCCATAGGCCTTTTCAGCCGTCAGGGTTATTTCCTGCATCTCCCACACATGCGGGTTGGCAGCCGGAGAAGTTTGAAAAGCAACTGCCTGAAAATGGAGCATCCATAAAATGAGCAGGCAAAAGAAGGGGAAGCAGAATCGTTTGATATGCATTGAAAATTAAGTGGTTCGATGTTAAAGCACCTCTAAATATATAAAATTTGTGGGTAGTTATTATCCTAACATTGGTTGCAGGAAAGGGGAGTAGGGTTGCCCTACTGATGTTGCTGTGCTAGTTTCATAGATTCTTCTTTGAACTATTTAGAATAATCCTTCCTTCTAGCCTCAGTAGTAGTTACTTAGAAGAAGATTAGATGTCTTTGTCTGTCTGTTTACTTTCAAAGGAGTTCCGTCTGACGGTTCGTTCAAGTTAACCTAATAAGAAAAAGAAATCCCTTAGTTAACTATAGCTTCGATATGACTGTATTTTCTGCCAGCTACAACATGCTTATCAGGTGAAAAAATGGCATCTTTATAGTTGTGTTTATAATAAGTTGCTGGTAAACCTGCCGGTGCAGTAGATGAAGTATCAAGAATACCCGCGTACATGAAATACTACCTGTTCCTTTTATATGTGCTGTTGCTCCCACTGTTCTTTAGCTGTAAGCAGGGGCAGGAGAGAAACCCCTCCGCCTTGTTTTGGCAAAGAGACGCTGCAGAAACCAACATTGATTTTGTTAATCAACTGCCTGCCACCGGCCCCCTCAACTTAATGACCTATCCTTATTTCTACAATGGAGCAGGGGTGGCGGCAGGCGATGTAAACAACGATGGGCTCACAGATTTGTTTTTTGTACAGAACAAAGGCGAGAACAAGCTTTACCTGAATAAAGGAAAAAGCGAAAGCAGCTCTTTCTCTTTCCAGGACATTACAGCGGAAAGCGGCCTTGGTGAGCACTCCGACTGGGAGACAGGAGTGACGATGGCCGATGTGAACGGCGATGGCTGGCTTGATATTTATGTTTGTGCCCTGGTAGGTTTCCAGAGTTTGAAGGGCCATAACAGGTTGTACATCAACAAGGGGGTGGATGCCAGCGGCAATGTGAGCTTTACGGAACAGGCTGCGGAATGGGGTCTCGATTTTCAAGGATATTCCACACAGGCCACCTTCTTTGATTGCGACCAGGATGGAGACCTCGACATGTACCTGTTAAACCACGCGGCAGTAGTCAACCTGAATTACGGGATTGCTGACATGGACAGGGAGGAGAAGGATGAAAGAGTCGGCGATGTACTCTACGAAAATCAACTTAACGGCGTAGCAGGGCAGGCGGGAAAAGCAGCAGTGGCTAAGTTCATAGATGTAAGTGAGCAGGCCGGTATTTATCAGTCTCCGATGGACATTGGGCTGGGGGTAGTGGTGGCCGACTTTAACCAGGATGGCTGGGATGATATTTATGTAGCCAATGATTTTCATGAGGATGACTTTTGCTACATCAACCAGGGCGATGGCACCTTTAAAGAAAGCATTCGGGAGCGTTTCCGCTACCTGAGCCGCTTCTCCATGGGTTGCGATGCCGCCGATCTGAACAACGACGGCTACCCGGACCTGATGACGCTTGACATGTTTCCGGAAAACGAGGTGGTGGAAAAAACATCGATGGGAGAAGAAGCTTTCCTTGTTATGAAGCAAAAAATGGCATATGGTTTCATGCCACAGTACAGCCGTAACTGCCTGCAGTTAAACCTGTCGGGCGAGAAATTCTCTGAAATTGGTTACATGGCGGGTGTGGCTGCAACGGACTGGAGCTGGAGCACCCTCCTGGCTGACTTTGATAATGACGGACAGAAAGATATTTTCATTGGCAATGGCATTGCACGCCGCCAGAACGACCTGGATTTTATCCGGTATTTTTCTAATACAGCGCTTAACCTCCGGAAGAGCGAAAAAATTGACCAGGAACTCGTCGAAGCAATGCCGAGTGGCAAGGTGCCTAATTTTATTTTCAGGGGCACCAAAAGCTTGCAGTTCGAAGATAAATCCCAGGAATGGGGTTTTGGCAGCCCAACCCTCAGCAGTGGTTCGCTCTACACCGATTTGGATGGGGACGGAGACCTGGAGCTGGTGACCAACAACATCAACGAACCGGCTGGTATCTATGAAAACCGGAGCCAGGAACTGCATGGCCATCACTATCTGAAGGTAAAACTGCAGGGCCAGGGAGCCAATACTTATGGTGTAGGAGCCAAGGTGTTTGTAATGCAGGGCGGAACAATGCAGTATCAGCAGCAGATGCCCACAAGAGGTTTCCTTTCTTCGGTAGAGCCTACCCTTACTTTTGGCCTGGGAAAGCAAACCAAAATCGATAGCGTGCTGGTACTCTGGGGCAATCAGAAAGCCCAGGTTATCAAGGATGTTTCCCCTGACCAAACACTGGAACTGGCTCAGGTAAATGCTACCGCCAGTGCAGCGCCTTATTATGCCAAGATTTTTTCCAAACCCGAACCGCTTTTAGAAGAGGTTAGCACCAGCTATGTCCTGAATTATGCGCACCAGGAAAACGACTATAACGACTTTGCCATAGAATCACTTATGCCTTTTCAGCTCTCTACCGAAGGTCCAAAAATGGCAGTGGGCGATGTGAACGGGGATGGCCTGGAGGATTTTTATGTTGGCGGAGCCAGCAGGCAAGCAGGTAGCCTGTTTCTGCAAGGAGCTAACCGTGGTTTTATGGCAGGCAATTCTGCCGCCTTTCTGGCTGATGCCGACAGAGAAGATGTAGATGCCTTGTTCTTTGATGCAGACGGAGACAAGGACCTGGACCTTTATGTTGTGAGTGCCGGAAATGAACATACAGCTAAAAAAGAACAACTTCTCGACAGGCTGTATTTGAACGATGGCAAGGGCAATTTTACCCGCATGCCAGAGTATTTGCCGGAGCTTTACAGCCATACGAGTTGTGTGCGCGCCAATGACTTTGATGGCGATGGCGACCTCGACCTGTTTGTAGGAGGAAGGGTAGAAGGCGGCGCATACGGTCATATACCGGATTCTTACCTGCTCATGAACGATGGGAAAGGCCGCTTCTCTGACCAAACGGAGCAGCTGGCACCCGGCCTTCGTAAAGCAGGCATGCTCACCGATGCACAGTGGGTGGACTACGACGGCAATGGCCTGACGGACCTGGTGGTAGTGGGAGACTGGATGTCTGTTAAATTTTTCCGGAATACCGGCAGGCAGCTGCAGGAAGTGAAAAATGTGCCTGGCCTGGAGCAGTCGAATGGTTTCTGGCAAACAGTGCAGGCAGCAGATTTTGATGGCGATGGCGACCCTGATTTTTTAATTGGAAACCTGGGCATCAACAGCAAGCTGCGGAGGCATAATGGGACACCCTTGAAAATGCTGGTAAAAGATGTGGATGAAAACCAAAAACAGGAGCACATTTTAATGTACCAGCGCCAGGAGAAGTGGTACCCGGTAGCCAATAAGGAAGAACTGGGAAAGCAGTTGCCGCAGATGAATAAGAAGTTCAAGTACTTTAAAGACTATGCCGGAAAAACGGTAGCCGAAATCTTTAATGAAGGCGAGATGGAGGGAGCCCTTGAGCTGGAGGTAGATCGCTTTGAGTCGGTGTACCTGGAGAATTTAGGGGGTGGTAAGTTTAAGCAACACCTCCTGCCAGTCGAGGCACAGACATCCAAAATCTGGGCTTTTCATGTGATGGATGTGGACAGCGATGGACATCAGGATGTGCTGCTGGGCGGTAACTTCTGGGGAGTGAGTGCCTATCAGGGGCGCTATGACGCAAACTGGGGATTGGTGCTGAAAGGAGACGGGAAAGGCAACTTCAAAGCGCTTTCTCCCACCGAATGCGGCTTCCTGCTGAAGGGAGAGGTGCGGGATATTAAATCAGTGAATACGCCGGCAGGCCCTCTGGTGTTGGTAGCCAGAAACAACCTCCCGATACAATTCTTCAGTCCCCGTGCAGTGGTCCCGTCGATGGGTTTAATGGCAAATCGCAGTAGTGAAAATGCTGCCAAATAACTGGTAAGGTGAGGGGGCTGTTTTATTCTGTGCCTGCTCCCGATTGCATCCCCCGGGTGTGCGCTATACTTGGGTTCCTGGCCCAGTTGCCTACAAGCTTGACCTCATTTTTAAAGACAAGTTTGAAACCCTTCTTTTGCATAAATCACCGTTTGCCAGCACGAAGTGAATATGTTTTTAGTTTTCCTGTGAAGCGACTTGTGTTTGTTCCGGTGCTGTATTATACACCAGGTTTTTTAAAACCGATTATAAGTATGCCGTGTGTTGTCTTCACTTAAGGTACAAATCAGGGGACGAAATAAAGTAGCAGGAGTACAAAATTATATGAATTTGACGATCACGTATTTACCCTAATCAGTTTATTGTAAACTGATTAGGGTATTACACTCAAAGCGAAGGGCAACCTTACGAGACACTTTTCCTGCCATAGGGTAAATACAGTATTGGTGACTGATATCTATTCCATTTTCTACCCAAAGTGGATGCTCCTAATCCGGAAGCCCCTTTAAGCTGAGCCCTTTCCTGTTCCTCTTCCTACTTACTTTTAGTGGATAACGTGTCGTAGATAGGATCCTTCCCCTCATACCTAAACCAATCAAAAGTTGCTTTGCCAGTTGAAGGCTTGCCCTGAGAAGTGGCATACATGCCCAAGGTGGTGCCCACAAAACCGCCGGAAACGCGGGTGCTTAAAAAAGTGCCATCCACATTGTCCTGCAGCAGTTTCCAGTCCCCTTCTTTCGTGCTATAGTAGAAGCTGATAGTGCCTTTGTTGAATTCTGTTTTCAGGTAAAGTGGCTTACCTCTCTCACTTCTGCTAAGGGTCTTCTCTGCCAACACAGTGGTGGTACCGTTCGTTGTCCCATCTGCTGGCTTTTCTGATTTTAGCAGCTGCACCACTTCTTTGCCATTCGAAATGGTTTTACCCAGTGCATAGTAGTTGTTCTCACTCTGGAAGGCTGCTATTCCCGCAAACTCAGTAGAGGATGCCGGTTTAAAGCTCATTTTGGTACTGGCACTGCCCGTAACATGCTGCTGCCTCCTGGCAACAAAAGAAGGGTTTTCTTTACCGGATAAGGTGGCAGGCTGCAGGTTCAACGTCAGGCTTCCGGATGGGTCATTCAGGCGATACCATTGGGCACGGGGCGTTCTAAGGACCAGCCAGTAGAAGGGCAGTTTTCCCTCCTTGAAATCTTCCTGTTGCACAAAGTTGCCGCTCAACGGGAACTGTGGCTTTTCCCCTGCTGGCAGGTTCGGGCGCTTATAGGAGTACTGCACCTCTTCGAAATCAGCATTGATGATAGGCCAGCCATCTTTCCAGGTTACAGGTGCCAGGAAAGTTTCGCGGCCTATGTTGTAATGGTCTTCTGTATCGTAGGGGCGGGTAGCCAGAAAGATGGCCCACCACTCGCCGTTTTGCGTTTCCACCAGGTCGGCGTGGCCTGTGGCAGATATCGGGTTCTTTCTGTCATTCGATAAATGGCGCTGCGTCAGGATAGGGTTGTTTTCGTACGGCACGTATTCTCCCATCACGTTTCTGCTCCTCAGGATTACTTCAGAGTGGTTCACACTGGTGCCGCCTTCTGCCGCCATCAGGTAATAGTAGCCGTCCTTCTTATAAATGTGCGGTCCTTCTATCCAAACCGGCTTTTTGGAAATATCCACACCGCCGTTCACCAGTATTTTTGGGGTGCCTACTGTTTTCATGTTCCTGTAGTCGAACTCGATGATGCGGATGGTGCGGTGGCCATCGTAGAGCGGCTTGTTATCAGGCGCCTCGCTGTTGTATGTGATGTATGCTTTTCCATCCTCGTCAAAGAAGATGGAAGGATCGATGCCGCTGACCTCCCGAAGCCACGTGGGATTTGACCATGGACCAGCAGGGTCGGTGGCCGTTACCACAAAATTCCCGCCGTTGTCTATGAGAGTGGTGACCATGTAAAAGGTGCCCTCATGGTGTGAGATAGCAGGGGCAAATATTCCTCTGCTTGCACCCAGGCCATCCAGATCCAGCTGCTCCGGCCTGTCCAGGATGTTGCCTATCTGGGTCCAGTTTACCAGGTCCTTGCTATGGAAAACAGGCACACCCGGAAAGAAGGAGAAGGAGGAGTGAATCATGTAGTAGTCATTCCCTACACGCGTAATACTGGGGTCAGGGTAAAAGCCTGGCAGAATAGGGTTCTGGAATGTATCCTCCTGCTGTGCAAAAGCAGGAGAGTAGCCCAGATAAAAAAGGCAGCACAGGCATACAAAAGCCTTTTGCAGTAGGATGTTTCGTCGGTTCATAAATATAAAGCGTTATAAGATGCTAGAAACAAAAAGCTCCGTTAGCAGGTCTGCCAACGGAGCTTTTTGTTTTACTGATTTGCCTTTTCAGGCTGATAATAACTTTCCGGTGGCCCCAGGTAGGATGGCTTTAAACCGCCTGTGTCTACCACAATCTTTTGCAGCACCACACCCGGGTCTACCATCCAGAATTTAAGCACATGTTCTCCTGGCTTGTCTACTTTGTGGGTGGATGTCTGGATGTTGATGTTATCGGCTACCCACTTGTTCCAGGCACCTTCCGAGTTTTCCTTGTGCATGTTGATGATTTGCGGGGCTTCATCATCAATGGACACGGCAAATTTCAGGCCGTCGGAAGCGTTGAAGTTAAGGGTAGGAGACAGGTAGGCGTGTACCTTTACCTCACCCGCGTTCAGCAGGTGCATGCGGTATTCTAAACGTGGGCTGTCGCCGCCTGGCTTCTGTGTTTCAGCTGTTACCGGGAAAGGCGTCATCGCTGACATGGTTTTGCCTAGGTCCGGGATAAGCTGCCATTCGATGGTGCCGCTGTCTACGGCACGGTTGTAATGTGCTGCTTCCATCGACACATAACCGTTGCTTTCTACAAAGCCTTTCACCACGGCCGGCTTCAAACCAGCTGGGTTATTCACGACAGCCTGTACTTTCACCGTCGTGTTGTTTGGCCCGGTAATCGTAATCGGAACGCGCTGCACGCCGGTTGGAGCCTTCTGCCAGTCTACGCTTACCAGTAAGCGCTGCTCCTTGTCTACAGTGCCCTGGGTAGCCGAAACATTCAGCCACGGAGCCCCAGACTGCACCTTATAGGTGTAAGGCTCCTTGCCCTGGTTGAACAGCTCGATATAGTAGTTTTGCTGGCCGAAAGGTGTAAATCCAGGTAGTTCTGCCTGCTGCTTCTCCCTTGGCCACCAGGCATCAGAACCTTCTACCGCTACGCCCATTTTGGCTCCGGATGCCACATTGACTAACTTCACGTCCGGCATCACGTCCTTCTCTGGTTGCTGCCAGTAGGTATAGCTGATGTGTGTTTGGTCCATCATGTGGCTCCACTTGCCACCAGCCAGTTCCTTATTGTAATACTTCATCAGCGCCTGGTCTTTCTCGAACAGCTCACGCACCTTCGCAGCCATGTCGTTGGCAGCGGCGCGGTTCTGCTTTGCATAGAGGTAGTTTTTACCTGTGGTAATGTGCAGCTCGTTGAGGTTAGCAGAGGCTTTTGCCGGGAAGAGCACCAGCTGATAGTAGGCATCTTTATATTCGGCAGGCAGCTTCTGATAAATTTGCTCTGCTTTCTCCACCAGTTGGTTATACTCTTCCACCACTCTTTCCGCTTCACGGTAGTTCGTCAGGCTGTAGGTTTCCGGAGAAATTAATTCAGGCTTACGTCGGCCGTTAAACTTGGAGTATTTAGCCAGGATTTCCGCTATGGGTTGAGCGTACTGGCTGCCGAACTGCTCCTCTGCCCACTGGATTGTGTATTCCTGCAGACGCTCAGCCGGCCACTTGTCCGGGGTCCAGGCATAGTCGAGGAAGAACTCCAGCGGAAACTCCACCGGTTTGATATCACCAACATTTACAATCCAGATGCGGTCGGCACCGTACTTGTGCGCCATGTGCATCTGCTCCCACACCCTCGGAATCGGGTTCGTGTTCAGCCATTTGTAGTTACGGGGTCCACCTACATAGTCGAAGTGGTAGTAGATGCCGTAGCCGCTGGAATGCTGCTTTTCGCCCACCTTTGGTAGCTTACGGATGTTGCCCCAGTTGTCATCGGCCAATAGCAACGTCACGTCGTCCGGCACGCGCATGCCTTTGTCGTAGTAGTCCTGCACTTCTTTGTAGAGCGCCCATATCTGCGGTGTTTCAGAGGCTGGCTTGCCTGTAACGTCAGCTATGATTTGGCGCTGGTCAGCCACAATCTGCTCCAGCAAGGCAATGTTGCTGCTTTCTGACATCGGCTCATCCCCGTCGCCGCGCATGCCTATGGTGACGATACTTTCGTTGGTGCCCATGCGCTCCATGCCTTTCCGCCAGAACGCCTGGAGGTTTTCTTTGTTCGTGTTGTAGTTCCAGGGGCCTTTGCCATAACGCCGCCACTCGTCGTGGGCGCGCGTTAAAGGCTCGTGGTGCGAAGTGCCGAGTACTACACCATATTCATCAGCCAAAGGTGCACTTAACGAATCATCGTCATAAATGGCATTTCCCCACATGGCGGGCCAGAGGTAATTGCCTTTCATGCGCAGCAGGAGCTCAAATACCTTGTCGTAGAATTTATGGTTAAAACCGCCGAATTTCTCTTTCGACCAACCGGAAAGTGCAGGAGCCTCATCGTTGATAAAGAAGCCGCGGTACTTGATAGCAGGCTCTCCCTGTGTATGGCGACCAGGTAATACGTACACGTTCTGCTTTTTCTTTACCGGCACATCCGCCCACCAGTACCACGGGGAAACCCCCATTTCGTCTGACAGGTCGTACATGCCGTAGATGGTGCCGCGCTTGTCGCTGCCCGCAATAACTAAGGCCCGGTCTACACCGCGCATCGGCTTTTCTACCACCTGAATCAAGGAAGCTTCCCAACGACCGGCTATACCGGCTACGTCCAGCTTCTTGTCGCGCACTAGCTTGTCAATGAGGGGGCTTTTGCCCAGCGTTCCAACCAGTACAATTTCTTTTGCCTTGGGAGCTTTTTTGCCCACCGTCAGTTGGGGCTCAACGTTTGTTACCCGCTGGATGTCTGCCTGCAGGTGCTTCGCTACCCGGGCAACGCCAGGGTAATCATCAGCACTCACAAAGATAGGCGCGGACTTGCCACCGGCTGTAAGCGCAAAGCGATTCAGGCCTTTTTCTGTGGCGATATAGGAGGGAAGGTCGTCGGTAGCGAAAGCTGCCTGTGGACCAGCCAGGGCAAAGAAGAACAGCAGCACCAGGCAAAGTGGCTTCCGCCGCCAGCCTGCTTTTGCTTTGCCTCGTTTGTTTTGCGGGAGGTAATAGGGGTATTCGATTGTCATCATATGAATGTGTTAGTGAGCCGCTTTTCAGGGCGACTCCTGTTACTAAATTCTTGCCTCTTTCATTTTAGGTGACAGGAAGTGCATAATGAGCCAGGCTACGACATAGGCACTGCCACACACTGTGAAAATGATATTATAACCGGCAAGAATGTTGCCAATGCCTTTGTAGTAGTCCAGTATAAAACCTATGAACAGCGGGAACAGCGCGCCTCCCACTGAGCCAGCCATACCCCCGATACCTACTACCGAACTCACTGCCTTCTTTGGGAACATATCAGACACGGTAGTGAAGATATTGGCGCTCCAGGCCTGGTGTGCTGCTGCCGCTAAACTGATTAAACCTACTGCAATCCAGATGTCGGAGGTATAGCGGGCGGCCATAATCGGCACTACCAGCAGGGCAATGATGAGCATGGCTGTTTTGCGCGCCTTGTACACTGCCCAGCCCTTCCGGATGAAATATGAGGAGAGGTAACCGCCGCCGATACTGCCAATGGTGGTAGCAGAGTACACAATCACAAGAGGCAGGCTTGGCTTGCTCAAATCAAGGTCGAAGGTGGTGCTGAAGTAAGAGGGAAGCCAGAACAGGAAGAAATACCAGATAGGATCGGTGAAAAACTTGCCGGCGATAAACACCCACGTCTGTCTCACAAACAACAGTTTCCCCCACTTCACGGGCGTTTTGTCTGCTTCAGCCCCGGCTTCTTCGTTGTCGCTGTGAATGTACACGTACTCCGGCTGGCTCAGGCGCTTCTGCCTGGAAGGAATTTCATAGAATATCAACCAGAAAACCAACCACACAAAACCAATGGCCCCGGTAGCGATGAAGGCTTCCTGCCAGCCGTAGGCACCCAGCATCCAGGGCACCAGGATAGGAGCTACCACAGCGCCAACGTTGGCACCAGAGTTAAACAAGCCTGTTGCCAGTGCCCGTTCTTTCTTAGGAAACCACTCTGCTACTGTTTTGATGGCAGCCGGAAAGTTGCCTGCCTCTCCAATACCCAAAGCAGCCCTGGCCACACCAAAACCGAAGGTGGTTCTTGCCACAGCATGAAACATGGCGGCCACGCTCCACACGACAATAGAAATAGAATAACCCAGTTTGGTGCCTATTTTGTCGATAATTCTACCGAAGATAAGCATACCCAGTGCATAGGAGGCGGTAAAGGCCATTACAATGCTGCCGTAATCACTTTCTGTCCAGGCAAACTCCTGCTCAAGGGCGGGCTTAAGTAAGCCGATGATTTGCCTGTCGAGGTAGTTGATGGTGGTGGCAAAGAAGAGAAGGGCGCATATTGTCCAGCGGTACGACCCGATTTTTTCCCTCCTGGTGGCTTTTTCTGTCATCAAAGGTGCATTCATGGCAGTGGTTAATTTTTAATTGATGAATTGTGTGGGGAATAATCGGCAACAGTCCTCCTGTTTTGCCTATTCAGGAAGACTGCTGCTGAATATTCCATTTATTTGCTGTGCAATGATTTTTCGATACCCATTTCCAGGCCGCGCAGCTCTGCCAGGCCGCGCAGGCGCCCAATAGCAGAGTAGCCGGGGTTCGTTACCTTGTGCAGGTCGTCGAGCATCTGGTGCCCGTGGTCGGGACGGAACGGGATTGGCTGCTTACGTTCTTTGTTGATGGCGACCAGTTCTTTCATCACGCCATACATGTCCACATCACCTGTCAGGTGATCGGACTCATAGAAGTTTCCGAGCTGGTCTTTTTTTACATTACGCAGGTGGGCGAAGTAAACGCGGTGGCCTACTGCTTTCAGAATTTCCACGGGGTTGTTGTGCGGACCTGCACCCAAAGATCCGGTGCAGAAACAAATGCCGTTAGGAGCACGGTCCACCCTATCCAGTATGTACAACAGGTCTTCTTTGTTGGAGGCAATGCGGGGTAAACCTAAGATAGGATAAGGTGGGTCGTCCGGATGAATCGTCATTTTGATACCGGTCTCTTCACAAACATCCATGATGGATTCCAGGAAATAAGCCAGGTTCTCACGCAAACCAGCATGGCCGATGTTCTTATAGATTCCGATGCTTTCGGTTAAGTGTTCCAGCGTAATAAATCCTTCCATCGGAACACCCATCCGGATGATCTCGCTTAGCTCGTCTAACTGCTGTTGAGAGAAAGAGGAGAATCGCTCTTTTGCCTGTTGCAGGACCTCTTCTGCGTAATCCTGCTCAGCGCCCGCTCTCTTCAAAATGAAAAGGTCGAATACTGCCAGATCAGCCCAGTCAAAATACAGCGCTTTGGCACCATTCCACAGCTCTAAGGCCAGGTTGGTGCGGGTCCAGTCGAGCACCGGCATAAAGTTATAGCACACGGTGCTGATGCCGCAGGCCGCCAGGTTGCGCAGTGTTTGGCGGTAATTGTCGAGGTACATTTCGCAGTCGGCGCTGCGGGTTTTGATAGCCTCGTGCACCGGCACGCTTTCTACCACCACCCACTCCAGGCCAGCGGCCTCAATCACGCGCTTGCGCTCCTGTATTTCCTCCAGGGGCCACACCGCGCCATGCGGCATATGGTGCAGGGCAGAAACAACACCTGTGGCACCCGCCTGTTTTACATCCTGTAGCGTAACGGGGTCATTGGGCCCGTACCATCTCCAACTTTGAATTAATGACATGCTTCGTTTGATGATTTTTATATGTTTGAAGACTTACAATTTAACTGAAGCCCGCGACTTTCTTTAAAATTATTTTCCTGTATGTTATTAGTTCAAACGCTTTACCATATCCCTGAACCAAAAAGCTAATTGTGTTACAGCTACTCTCAGCTTTTATTCTGGGCCAATGGGGGCTAAAGACCTACTACCACTGTTGTGATGGAGTTGGCAGGAATGCTGACAGCAGCGTCAGTTGCTATGTTTCCAAGGTCTTTGAAGAACTCTCCTTCCACACTCTGGTATGCTTTTACACTTTTCACTGTCTTGTTCTCTACTTCCACCTGGTAATTTAAAGCTCTTGTTTCAGGGTTAATGATGACCAGGGTCAGCTGGTTCTGGTCGGGGTGCATGTAACCTGTTATCTCCAGTGCCGGAGTGTTGGAAGTTACCTCTACCCGCTGATGGCCTTCATCTATGAACTTTGCGAAGTGCTTGATGACGTGATAAAAAGGGTTGATGGTATAGTTGCCGGAGTTATCCACGTAAATCATGGCCTGGTCTTTTGTGTTGGCGTCCCCCCATACTAGCTCCCAGTAAATGTAGCCTGAAGTGTTGGCGTGCTTCATTGTCTGGTGAATAAACCTGGCGGTCTTAAACCACGGCATGGTGGAGTACTCTGTCATGATGTTGGGCTCGTCGCCAAAACGGGTGCGAATCTCGTTCAGCAGAGAAGTGGTCTGGCCCACAACGGTACCGCTGTTGAAGTTGTAGGGGTGGTAAGCATAGATAGGGGCGTGTGCTTTGGCCTGTACTACCGGTGCAAAGCTCAGAAAAGCCTGGATGTTCTCTGCCTCCGGGCCTATCATAACCGGTACATCGGGGCGGTCTTTTATTTGGTTATACACGGCGTCAAAGGCCTCGCTGTAGCCAGCCAGTGAGGATGTTTCCGTAGGGCTCCATGCGGCGGTTGTCCAGCCCGGGTTCGTATACCCTGGTTCGTTCTGGATGCTGATGTAATCAGGGGTAAAAGCAATGTTATCTAAAATGTCTGACCAATAGGTGGCGAACTCATCATACATGTAGCCGTCTGCATCTTTCTTCAATGTGCCTTCTCTTAAATGGTTGTTACTCTTTAAGGCAGGTGGCGGTCCCCACGAACTGAGCAGCACTTTGATGTCAGGGTTATACTGTTTGGCTTTCTGATAAAAAGTGTTGGTAGCGTTGAACATGGTTTTGTCACCGGTTGTGAGCATCGTTTCCGGTGATTTGTTCTCCGGGTAGTTGAGTGGATAATACCAGTTTTTAAGGCGAAGGATGTCCATTCCCAGATCCTCGAACATCAGCTGGTAAATTTCATCTCTTTTGCTGCTGGTCACAACCCTGTCGCTGTACCACGTTAGTGCTCCCCCAAACCCAACCATCTCCTGATAAGTTGTGGCAGGTTTAACAGTAATTTTATTAGCGGGTTTAACTACCGGAGTAGGAGTGTCCGGCGAGTCCTCGCTGCCACAGGCAAACATAAAGGCGGTGCTGAGCAGCATGAGGGACAGGACTCCTTTTTTTAAATTAGCTGTTCTGTTGTACATATAGGTTTCAAAGTACATGCCGAAAGCACAGGACTTTGGCGCAGTTGACGGGCGTTGAAGGCATTTGTTTTACCTTAGTTGATGAGGCCATGCCTCTTTAGGAACTCTGTACTTTCATCCTGCTTGCTGTGTAGCTTTTGCTCTAAGGTCAGCCAGTCCACGGTAGCATATAGGTTACAGAAAATGCAGGTGTTACCTGAACCCAGGGAAAAATAAAAGATTGGATGCTCAACAAGAGCACCCAATCTTTCTGATTATGGTTCACCGGAATTAATTATACCCAGGATTCTGATATAGGTCTGTGTTGCCTTCCATAGCGTCTATCTGGCCTTGCGGAATTGGGCGTAGGTAGTGATATGGTTGAATGTTACGTGTTACCGTTTGAGGTGTATGGTCACCGTAGGTGTTTCCGGCAATTTCGTACGTGGAAGCAAGATCTTCCCATCTTTGCGTACGAGTCAGATCGAACCAGCGGTAACCTTCGCCATAGTATTCACGCGAACGCTCTGCCAGAATATAGTCTATGTCTATGACTTCTGGCGTGGCAGCGACTAGTTCTGCGCTACGGTCTTCCACCCTGGCCTGGTTTCCGTTGTTGTCCCAGCGCCAGTTGCCAGCGCGTGCACGGATAACATTAATCAACTCTCTGGCAGTGTAACCAGACTGCGTGTTGGCGCCCTTCACGGCTGCTTCGGCCGCTATAAAGTAAAGTTCTGAGAATTTTGCAATGTTGAAAGGACGGGTACTGGCAGCGTTTGGCTGTCCTAAACCGCTGCCATTGTCGGTGCGGTGGGGGCCGAGTTTCCAAAGCCCTGGATACACGATTCTGCTAATATCGCGTGGACCTATTACAAAATCAGATCTTCCGGGTAATTCTCCAGCACCGACATTGCTTTTACCTGCTCCACTAGGGTAGTTGATTGGTGTCGCTGGTTGTTCATCCAGGAAAGTCAGGATGGCTCCACCTGGTTCAACCGGCAAACCGTTTGCGTTATACACTACCGGTGCATTGATGCCTGCTTTAGGCCAGTTGCCACGGTAAACGGTTGTAAAGGTGCCGTCGTAGCGGGAGTCATTTGTCTTGTCGGCAAAGGTGTTTGTAATGGCACCGATTGTAGGGGCCATACGGGTCCAGGGGCGACCCAGTGCCTGCACTGCTTCACGCTGCACAGAACTTATGGGATTAGACCAGTTTGGATCAAGAGCGCTTCTGATGTTGGTGTAGTTCCACGTCATCATCCAGCCGGCAAAGTTTTCAGGGGCACTGCCATTACTCCATGTAAGGCTGGATGCGTTGTAGAACTCGCTTGTTTCGGTGCGGTCAGCATACAGTAGAATTTCACTGTTGCGGTCGTTTGTCGCCACGTTCACATCATAGAACGTTTCCTGTAAACGGAAAGGCCCCGGATTCTGAATGGCGTTTATGGCCACATCGTACGCCTGCTGGTAATACCACTGGGCATTATGTCCGTCGGGGTCAGTTCGGGGAGCCTCCGGATAAGTAGGAATGTTGTCCGGGTTTTCAAGCCACCATCCGTAGGTCAGGTATGCTTTTGCCAGATACAGACGTGCAAGCGTTTTGGTTGCACCTCCGGTAACACGAGGGTTTACCGGCAGATCTTCTACCGCTCTCACCAAATCCGGGAATATGGCTCTGGTGTAGACTTCCGGCACTGTGTTGCGCACAGAGGTTCTTGAAGGACTGGTGTTAAACCTTAGTTCCCCTGCGCCTAAATCCAAAGGCACCCCGCCAAAGGTTCGCACCAACTGAAAGTAATCGAACGCGCGAAAGAACCTGGCTTCGGCAACAAGCGCATCTGATATCGTTCCTACTGCGGCCGCATTTTCAATAACACCATTGGCGGTGTTGATGTTAGAGAACGCGGCTCCCCACAGAACATCGGCACGACTGTCCTGAGGAGTGATTTCACCCCGGCCTGATAGGTCCATCACCAGAAAGTTCTGGTCTGCACTCTGCCCGTATGTTACTTCATCGGTACCGGTTTGGGTGGTGTTATAGTAGTAGGCCTGTCCGTAGATATAGCGCAAGTGGGCATACATGGATGTTATTCCACCCTGAACACCTCGTTCGGTTTGGAAGAACTCGGGTGTATAAGTGGCGCGTGGCTGTTCGTCCAGAATCTCCTCGCAGGATGCCAGGGAAAGCGCCACCATTAACGCTGTTCCTATAAAAGCTTTATTTTTTATAAATTTCATCTTTATCTTATTTAAAATGTCACATTAAGACCAACCAGGTAGTTGCGCGTGGAAGGTGTGTTAGTGCCAATCGTCAGCAGACGGTTCGGGACGCCACCACCTGACGCCACGTTTTCGTTGGCGTATGAGTTGGTTTCAGGGTCCATGCCTGAGGCTCTGTTGTAGGGCGAGAACAGCACAAATGGGTTCTGTGCTGTAGCGTAAAGCCGCAGATTGTTGATGCCGACTGCTTCCAGCCAATTGCTGTTTGTGAAGTTATAACCCAGTGTGATGGTGCGCATCTTCAGGTACCCTGCATCGAAGTAACCGAGGGTGCTGCCATATTTAGGATTATCGCCACTTCTGATGCCTGCCGGATTCGGATACCTGGCGTCGGTGTTCTCTGGTGTCCAGTAGTCCACACGCACGTTGTTCCTGCGTGCGTTCATTAAATTGAGGTAACCTGCCGAACCGTAGAGCGTGCTGTTGAGAATTCCGCCGCGCTGAAAGGCTGCCACAGCAGTCAGGTCAAATCCCTTAAACCCTACGCGGGTATTGAAGCCCCCCTGGAAGTCAGGATTCGCGTTCATGATTTGCCGGTCATCAGGCCCAATTTGCCTTGTTGGCGTACCATCGGCGTTGTAGTCGCCGGTATACCTTACTTTGATCATACCCACATTGCCACCTGGCTCCAGGATGTCCCGGTACGGATCTCCCTCTTGCCAAAGGCCAATTCTCTCGTAGTCGTAGATGACGTTGACAGGGTGGCCTACAAACAACCAGTTGGTTCTGTCTTCCTCTGCTCCCGAAGCAAGCGATGTAATTTGGTTACGGTTGCCGTATATGTTGAGACCGGCTTCCCAAGTCCAGCCGTTGAGGTTGTCCAGTATCAGACCGTTGAGCGAGAACTCCAGGCCTTTGTTTTGTATGGACCCTATGTTTGCCGTATAGCTGCTCACACCTGATGTGGCAGGCAGGCCAAGGCTCAGCAGAATATCTTCAGTATTTGTTACATAGTACTCTACTGTACCAGACAGGCGGTTGTTCAGGATAGCGAAATCCAATCCATAGTTCCATGTCTTTGAATACTCCCATCCCAATGCAGGGTTAGGCAGTTCTGTTACGTAGTACCCGGTCTCATAAACATCGGGGCCAAAGTTGTAAGGCCTGGTGCTTAAACGCCCAAGAGTAGAGTAGGGCGGAATACCCTGGTTGGAGGTTTGTCCGTAGCCCGCACGCAGTTTCAGCATGTTTACAAGGCTAACATCCTGCATAAACGATTCTCTGGCGATGTTCCAACCGGCAGACACGGCAGGATAGGTGTTCCATTGATGTCCCGGGGCCAGCCTGGAGGAGCCATCAGAGCGTACGGTAACGCTCAGCATGTAGCGGTCGTCATAAGAGTACATGGCGCGTCCCATCCACGACAACAGTCCGAATTTACTATACCATTGGTCATTCGGGTTCACTGTGATTTCTCCGGCAGCCTGTCCCAGGTTGTAGAACTGGAAGGCGTCGGAGGGAATATCCCTTGCCGCCATGCGTGAGCGATTCATGTTATTTTGTGAGGCAGAGTACAAGCCCACTACATTCACATTGTGCTTTCCTGCAAAGGTGCGGTCATATGTCAGCAGGTTTTCAAGAGTCCAGTCGGTTGTAACCTGGTTGCTGACAGAAGCAGTTGAAGGGGTGGTTGGCAGGACGTTGTTTATTCCCGCTGCAGTGTAGGCGCCTCCATGACTTTGGCGGTAATTCAGGCCAAGGTTGGCACGGTACTTCAAGCCCTCCACTCCCGGGATCTGCACTTCGCCATAGAGGGTGTTGTATGTGGCAAAAGCCCTGGTTTGGCTTAGCCACAGATCGTCCAGGCCACCATCCTCTAACATGTCTCTTGTGTACACCCACGTTTCATCTAGCGGCATACGGATGGTTCTTTTCAATGTGCCATCTGCATTGTAAGGATTGGCAAGAGGCGATAAGCTTAAGATATTGTACAGGCCCACGTTGTTGCCTTCTGTCATGCTGTAGTTATTGTATGTCGTGAAGCCGACACGGAAACGCTTCCCTATTTCCTGATCAACACCGCCGCGCATGGAGTAACGGGTGTACTGCTGCGTAGGAATCACGCCTTGATCCTGAAAGTAGCCTACACTAAAGTTGTAGCGGCCTTGCTCTGTGCCACCCGTAACGCCTACGTCGTGGCTCGTTGTGATACCAGTTCTATATAAGAGGTCTTGCCAATCCGTGTCTACATCCTCCGCCTCATCTGGCCCTAATTGTCCTGCAAACTGTCCTGGTCCGGCTGCCTGACGCAGCGCTAAAAGCTCCGGGCCGCTCATCATGTCGTATTTGGCAAAAACGTTTTTCACGCCATGGAAACCATTGTAGCTTACCTGTGGCTTTTGCCCTGCTTTTCCTGTTTTGGTAGTAACTAATATAACGCCGTTGGCGCCGCGCGAACCGTAGATGGCGGTTGCCGAGGCATCCTTCAGGATATCAATACTCTTGATGTCGTTCGGGTTTATGTCAGAGATAGCTCCGGGAAAGGGGATACCATCCAGCACCACCAGCGGGTCGTTTCCGCCAGAGATGGAACGCGTACCGCGAATCCGGATTTGCATGGAGGCACCCGGCTGAGAGGATGATTGCGCAAACTCCACACCTGGCAAACGGCCTTGCAAAGCCTGCGTGATGTTACCCGATGGCACCTGGGTAATCTCTTCAGCACTGATGGAGGCCACTGAGCCTGTAACGGCTTCCTGCCTTTGAACACCGTAACCCACTACTACCACCTCTTCCAGTGCCTTGGCATCTGTGCCGAGGCTCACATTAATGGTAGAGCGGTTGTTGATAGGCACCTCCTGGTTCTGATACCCGATGAAGGAGAAAACAAGCGTACCAGTGCCGTCAGGTACATTAATCGTGTAACTGCCATCTGCACCTGTGGGTGCGGCCGTTGTGGTTCCTTTCAGGAGTACAGTTACTCCTGGTAGGCCGGTTCGGGTCTCTGCGTCTGTTACCCGGCCAGTCACAGTTAAAGACTGTGCCATTGCCTGCACACTCACCAGCAAGTAAGCGAAAAGCATGGTGGCAACTCTAATGACTCTAGGCAAGCGTATCGGCGAAGTCGCTGATCGGGAGCCTTGTGTAAAATCACCTTTCATAATTAATTTTTTTGTGTTGGAAAGTATTGCTGTTATTCATTGTGTTTCCTGAGGCGTAAACTCTCTTGCCTTAAGCAGAACTGAATGATTGGCTATCGTTGTAGCCCTATCTGCTTTCTTTGTGAGGCTGGAAAGGCAGCACCGGCTGTTTTAGTTTAGTTTTTTCATCTGGGGTTTTTATCAAGCTGTATTCATGGATAAGGTTAAACATGCTGGAGTTTTAATTATTTCCCTGATATCGGTTTCAATAGTTTTAGCTGTACTTTTTGGCTTAACTCAGTATTTTCTTTGAACTGCACGCTACTATTCTTTGTACCAGTTAATCGTTTTTTGTGATAGAAGAAAGTAGCTGTTGTAGGAGTAGTTTGCGTAATACCATTGATATTCAGTTCTTTATTATGGTTGATTTTTGTTTAATATTTGCACTGAACTCACACTTTTTTAACGCTGTAAATGAGTAACTGCTCACTACTACTCTGTAAACTTGATAAATTATTTTGGAAGTTGCAACCGATTTCATAAATAGTTTTCAAACTGTTCTTGCAGTACGGTTTGGTTAATGTCAAGAGTGTCAGCACCGACTCGTCTCTTGTTGAGAGAGTTATTTTCCAATTTTTTCACTTTATATGATAGTTGCTGTAGTTATTCATGTTCTGCATGTACAGCCTAAGGAAATGCTTGCATGAGCATGCGAAAGGCTATAAGGCTTGGGAAAAAAACTTGTGTGGCATCAGAGACAGCAGGAAGAAAAGTGCAACCGATTTCAAAGTTACTGACCCAGTAGTAAGCTGCTGATGAAATGACACCATGCTTTTAGGCACCGATAGGATGGGGCTTAAAGTGCTGGATGTAAGAAAAGGATATAAAGTAATCCTGATGTTGTTTTGGAGTACCAGGCGGTAGTGGCGCAATACAGCCCGAAGTATTGTGCTGGAAGATCTGGTTATAGGTGTGATGGCTGCTTATCTGGAAAAGAGCAGGTTTTAAGTGGAGGGAGGCGCTTTTGTCGCTGTAGTGTGTTTGCAACTACACCAAATGTGTATTGATGTGAGTCTTCTTACTGACTGGCAGATGTATACATAGTAAGCCAGCCATAAAAAAAGCACCGCCTGCTCGTACGAGCAGGCGGTGCTTCAAAGTAACCTGTGAACCTGGTTTTTATCTAGTAGCCATCGTTCTGGCCAAAGCCATTGGCACTGCGGTCAATCTGTGTTTGAGGGATTGGCCTTAAGACGTGGTAGGGCTGGATATTAGGTGCGGCAGCCACATTATGTGCCTTCACCCTTTCAATCAGAATTCCCCATCGCTTCAGATCCAGCCAGCGCATCTGCTCGCCAATGAGTTCTCTTTCCCGCTCCTCAATGATGAACTCCATGTCTAGCTGATCGGCTGTGATTTCCATCTCGGCTTCTTTTCCAGGCCATGCTGCTCTGCGCCGAACGGTGTTGATGTTTTCGACCGCTTCAGTAACCTGGCCGGTTTTGAGCTGCGCCTCGGCCAGCATCAGGTAGGTGTCTGCCAAACGGAATGCGATGTAGTCCCGCCCCCCTTGTTCCTGGGTTCTGTCCACGCGACCACCATCCAGGTGTTTTGTGAGGGTCGGGAACAGGCGCTCGTCGTATCGGCTGGGCACCAGTACCTGGTACGGGCGCTTCGCCATTTCCGCAGCTGACATCTCATACCCTGGCAGGTAAATGGTTGTGTCACCCTGGGCAAAAGTCACTGTTGGCTTTGTCGTATCGAAGGTTGTGTTGTACGTTCCTGGCTTGTTGCTGAGATAAGTATCTTTGAAAGTTTTCTTATAACGGCTGTCAATGTCCCGGTCTGTGAAAACCTCATTGAGCGTGTAAGCAGTAGGCATGTAGCGCTTCCATGGGCGGCCGTTTTCGGTGTCCCGCTGCATTCCGGGCTGCACGTCATACTCCATCAGGAAGTACAGGTGCGAGTTGTTTCCTCCTCCGTTTGTCAGTGGGTCGCGGGTGTACTGCACAGACCAGATGACCTCGTCGTTCATCTCGTTTCCCTGGCGGTGTACCGCTGCAAAATCAGGAAGAAGCTTGAGGTCATAATTGTTGATAACGTTCTGGAACAACGGAATTGCCTTGGCATAATCATCGGCAGCCGCGGCCTCCGAAGTGGCCTTGGTCAGATATACTTTTCCCAGCAAATGCTCAGCGGCAGGGCGTGTGGCACGGCCGTACTGAGAGGATTTTGCTTTTGCCTCTAGGTCAGGAATGGCCTCCGTCAAATCTCTGATGATAGCCTCGTATTGTGCTGCCACCGTAGATCTGGTAACTTCTTTTGTGGGCAATATTGTTTCAGTCAGGCGTAGATCCACACCGCCGAACATCTGTGTGAGGATAAAGTAGTGATGGGCCCGAATGAACTTTGCTTCGGCTATCCGCTGCTTTTTTACGTCTTCCGCCATGGCTGTCACACCAGGTGCACGCTCTATAATGGCGTTTGTGGTGTTAATGCCCCGGTAGAACTCATCCCAAAGCTCCCTCACGTGCCCGTTCTGTGTATCGAACTGGGTGGTGTAGGTGTTCATGAACTTCCAGCCTCCGTCTGCTCCGTTGGTGTAGGTGTCGGTGCCGAAAATAGTGAAGTTATTGCCTCGCTCCGTACCATACCAGGTGCGCATGGAGGAGTAGGCGGCGTTCACTGCATCGTTCAGGCCCTTGGTCGTGTTCATGTAATTATTGCCTATCCGGGAAACCACTTCTTCGTCAAGGGTATCTTCGCAGGCAGGTGCGCCCATAAGAAGAATGCCCAATAGCCCGATTCTGGCCAAACCCAAAGTTTTGTTTTTATTTATCTGTAGATTCATGGTTAAGCTGATTTAGTCTTCTTTAAAATCTTGCATTGATACCAAAGGTCACTACTTTGGTGGCAGGGGTAACGTTAGAGTTGATCTCACCGCCACCTACACCCTGGTCGCCATCCACATAGGTCTCCGGATCGATACCCTGGTATTTAGACCGGTAGGAAGCGAAGATAAATGGCTGCTGAACGCTGGTGTACACCCGCAGGCTCTCCATCTTCAGTTTAGAGGCAAAAGAAGCCGGTACATTATAGCCGAAGTTGATGTTGCGCACTTTCAGGAAAGAGCCGTCGAAATACGTCAGGGAGCTGGCGTATTTTGGAAATTCCTGGGTAACAACCGGCTGCGGGAAGTTGTTCGTAGGGTTGTTTGGCGTCCAGTAATCTACTGCCAGGTTGTTGTAGCGGCCTGCCAGCAGGTTTACATCGTCGTGGAAGCGGCTTCGGATCATCTGACCGTAGCGGCCAAACACGAAGAAGGAAAGGTCAAAGTTTTTGTATGAGAAACGGTTGGTGATACCGCCGGCAAAATCCGGAACGGCCGAGCCAAGTATCTGGCGGTCATCTGCATTGATCTTGCCGTCGTTGTTTATGTCTTCTACCCTAACCTGGCCTACTTTATCCTGATATATCAAGGCCTGGTCAGCCTGATCAGCCTGCCATATTCCTATCTTCTTGTAGTCGTAGAACACAGACAGCGGCTGGCCGATGAAGCGCCCTGAAGCTACGTCATCCACTTTGCCGTTCGCCAGTTCGATAATGGCTTCGCGGTTTCGGTTGAAGACAAAGTCAGAGGACCAGGTAAAATCACCTTTATCAACGTTCACCGTTGTCAGTGTCATCTCAATTCCCTTATTGCGTGTATGGCCGATGTTGGTAAAATATCCGCCAAAGCCAATGGAAGTAGGCAGCGGCTGAGGAGCCAGCAGGTCGGTGGTGTTGGTCACGTAGTATTCAAAGCTGCCGGACATTCTGCCTCTGAATAAGCTGAAGTCCAGACCGGCGTTGGCTGTTTTGGATGTTTCCCATCTCAGGTCAGGGTTTCCGATAGTGTTAGGGCGGTAGCCGTAGGCTGGGGTATTGTCCCAGGCATAAGAGGTGCGGCCTAACAGCGCCTGCGTCTGGTAAGGGTCAATGGCAGTGTTTCCGATAGCACCATAGCTTACGCGTAACTTAGCATTATCTAGCCAGCTTACCCCGGACATGAATGGTTCCTCGGTAATGTTCCAGCCTAACGCAACAGAAGGGAAGTAGCCGAACTTGGTGTTCTCACCGAAGCGCGAAGAGCCGTCTGCCCGCAAGGTTCCGGTGATCAGGTACCTGTTTTTAAAGTCGTAGTTTACGCGGCCCATGAACGACAACAGCGTCCAGGTGCGGAGGTCGGTGTTGGCCCCTGTTATCTGGCTGGCATCACCTAAGCGGAAATACTGCTGTGATTCAGCCGGTATGCCCAATACATTGACAGAAGAGTTTTCATAACGGTCTCTCTGGATAGACTGAAGACCTGTAAAGCTAAAATTGTGGGCTTCACTAAACTGCTTGTTATAGGTCAGGATGTTCTCAAGAGTATAGTTGAGAACAAATTCTTCAAATACACTTCCGGTTGGCGCTCCCCCACGGCGTGCGTTGGTTTGCGAACCCGTAAACCGGCCGCTTCTCCTTACCGTTATGTCCGGTCCAAAGTTCATTCTGTATTTCAGACCGTCCGCAATGTCCCACTCGCCATAGATGCTGTTAAAGATGCGGTAGCGCTTGGTTTCATCAACCTGGGCACCGTCTACAATTTCGGCCAGCGGGTTGGTACGTAAACCATCGTTTGTTGGTAAGAAGTTAATCGTGCCATCGTCGTTGTAAGGCTTGCCCAGCGGGTTTTCCGCGAACGCTCCTCCCAGTGGGTTAAAGTTTTCACCGTTTCGGACGCTGTATACAAAGAGAGAGGAGGTACCAACTCTTAACTTCTCATTAATTTTGTGATCCAGGTTTACACGGAAAGTATAGCGGGAAAAGTCCTGCTTCTTAACAACCCCTATATCTTCAAAGAAGTTACCGGAGATGTTGAAGGTTGTTTTTTCGGAACCTCCCGATACGCCTAGCTGGTGGCTCTGGATCATACCGGTACGCAGCATAGCGTCGACATAGTCGGTGCTGCGGCCTGTCCGGATGCTTTCCAGTTCTACAGGTTCAAATATCTTCTCATCAGCCTCGGGGGTGGCAGGGCCCAGCGGGTACTGACCAATCGCTCTCCTGGATTCCCGCTTATATTCTGCAAAGCCGGGGCCATCCAACACTTCAATTCTTCCCAGGCTGCTGTTTATGCCCACAAAGGCATCATAAGTTACAGAGGTTTTGCCTGCTACACCTCTTTTAGTGGTGATGATTACAACGCCGTTGGAACCTCTGGAGCCATAAATGGCGGTGGCGGAAGCGTCTTTGAGTACTTCCATAGAGGAAATATCCTGCGGGTTGATGTCATCGATTCCGCCGGAAAGCGGAATGCCGTCTACTACATATAGCGGGTCGTTGGATGCGTTGAAAGAACGGCGGCCACGGATACGTATCTGCGGTCCGGCACCAGGCTTGCTGCCTGCCTGCACCACGTCTACCCCTGCTGCACGACCCTGTATGGCCTGTCGGGCGTTCGTAATGGGCATTTCGCTTATTTCTCTGGACGATACGGAAGAGATTGCCCCTGTTACCTGGCTTTTCTTCTGCGTTCCATAGCCCACTACCTGCACTTCCTGCAGCGCCTTGGCGTCTTCGCTCAAGGCTACGTTAATGGTGCCCGGTCCTTTAAAAGGCATTTCCTTAGGGGTTGTGCCGATAAAGGAGAACACCAGCGTGCCGGGGGATTCAGGTACCGAGATGGAGAAGCTTCCATCAATGTCTGTAGATGTGCCTACCGTTGTTCCTTTGAGTACAACCGCAACGCCAGGGAGCGGGTCTCCTTTAAGCGTTACCTTGCCTGTTATCTGCCATGCAAAAGGAGTTGCTTCTGTGGCAAAAGCCTCCGGCGAAATCATGCTTCCCGTCACGATGCCGATTAGCAAGAGGCAGAGCCTAACTCGCCATAAATGTAAAGTGTTTTTCATGCACGGTTTGTTTAAGGTGGAAGTTTAAAAAGTATAAGAGGTGTATATAAGCGATGAAGTAGCGCAGCCGGATAAAGCCGCCTAAAAAAAAACAAGCTGCTGAATTAGAGTTTGTTGGGGTAGGATTAGACAAAGCCATGGAATCGATTGCAGACAAAGCAAACAAGCTCTTTTCCTCTGCACAAAAGACGTACTCTAGATTGACAGATTCCTTTGATGTGAATGCGGCCAGAAGCCAATATTTAACCCTAATGATGAAAGACATACAGCAAATGAGTTTATGGGTAAGATATCTTTAACTAATCCGGGTGTTGCTTCGCCCCATTTGGTTCTAAAGCTTTGGGTTTTCTGTTTTCATGATTCCTTTGTACTCATCCGGCAACCCAAAACACGGTAATGGCTAAAGTGAGTACAGGATGCCCTGCTATTATTTATATAAAGTGTATCCTTGGAATCGATTGTTTAGAGTTGAAAAATTAACCGGTATTTTGTCTGTAAAATATGGGTTAATAAAGGATTCGCCTGTTCATGGGCTTATTAGTGATTAATCAATCATTGTTTACTGTGTTGAAATATAGGTATTTATTTTAATTCTCCAAAAGTTTTTTTTACTTCTTAAGTAAATAGGAGTGATACAAGGAGTCAATACGCGGTACTACTTGTTCTTTTAAATGTCCAATGTTGTGACACAGATATATTCCTATTATGTATAGTCTGATGTGTGATTCCTGATAAACTGGTGTGTGTAGGGGCGGTGTAGGCTGAAAACACACAACCCGAAGCTGCAGCACTTTTGCAAGAAGTGCTGCAGCTTCGGGTTGTGTGATAAAATGATTGTTATGGATGTTCGTTCATCGGCCGTTAATCTTCTTCAGCAACAATGACAGTATAACCGGGTGGCGGTTTATGCCTTGAGGGTCATTTTCTGGGCCTGCTGCTGCGCTTTTAGTGCCAGTTCTGTAGCCAGGAAGCAATGCTCCTGTGTCATGGCGGTCTCCGTGCGGTTCAGGATGTCATTCACAAGCTGCTCACCGTAAGGCAGGTGTACCTGGCTGCAATCGATATACCGTGTCTCTTTCTGGTCTGTCAGGAAAAGATGGTTTCCGCCGTCCCGCCCGGCAATGTCTATGTTCTTGCGAATTTCGATGAAGCCGTCTGTGCCCAGTATGGTCAAACGTCCGTCGCCCCAGGATTTCAGCCCGTCGGGTGTAAACCAGTCTACCCGGATATAGCCTGTACCTCCGTCGCCGCGCACCATCACATCGCCAAAATCTTCAAAGGCAGGATACTGTGGGTGATGTACATTGCCTACCTGCGAAGCCACTATATCGGCTTTGGTCGTGCCTGTAAAGTACAGGTACTGGTCGAACTGGTGCGAACCAATGTCAGTGATGATGCCGCCGAAATGCTTGCGGTCAAAGAACCAGCCAGGGCGTGACTTCGCGTTCATGCGGTGGGGCCCCAGTCCAATTGTCTGGACTACCTTGCCAATAGCCCCGGCTTTCACCAGTTCCCCGGCCTTCACGGTAGCACGGTTCTCGAAGCGCTCGCTGTACATAATGGAATAAATGCGCTTTGTTTCCTTCTGCACGCGCTTTACTTCCGCCAGCTGCTCCAGCGAGGTGATGCCGGGCTTGTCTGACATGTAATCTTTGCCATGGCGCATGACCCGGATACCAAGGGGCGCACGCTCAGCAGGAATAATGGAGCTGAGAACAAGGTGAATGGAGTTGTCTTCCAGGATTTCCTTTTCGCTGCGGGCAAGTTTTGCCTCCGGGAAACGCTTGGCGAATGGTTCCAGTAGCTCCGGTTCTTTTGCATAGTAGGAAACAAACTCACCGCCGCCTCTTTTCACAGCCTCTACCTGGCCATAAATATGGCCATGGTTGATGCCTATGACAGAAAAACGAATGCGCGGGGCAACTGCATTTCCTCTGTTGTGCTCCTGCCCACTCCCCAGCGGCTTAGAGGCAAAGTTTTTCGGGGAGGCCATCGCTTCCTGGGGCAAGGCTGAAAACATGGCAAGGCCAGCAGCTGTTGTAACAGTGTCTCTTATAAACCTGCGCCGATCGAATTGAGAGTTTTTCATGTGTATGATGCTGTCTGGTGGTTGAAATATGGGGAAATCTTTTACATTATTCTGTTTAAGCTGTGCCCTTAAAATAGCGCGAGCGTCATTGCCTGCGTCTACCTTTAATAAGCCACTGCCCCTTTGTTCAAGGTTTCAGTACGCACCCTGCGTCACGAAACCGGAGAACCAAGCCAGGAGTAGTAGAATGAGCCTATCGTGTTTTATTGGCGGTAGCTATCTTCTTGAAGTAGTGGTGCTTTTCTGCTTGGCAACTTCCAGTGCCTTGGTTGTGGTGTAATACTTGGCTATCATGTTCGGTATTTCCCAATCAGGCATACTGCCAGCAGCCACATACTCCAGAAACTTATCTGCTACCTGTGCGAAGTGTGCCTCATGGCCGTCATGATATTTTTGCGGAGCGGTTACAATCCAGGTATCTCCGGTTCTGTTGACCTCTACTCCAGGGTACTTTCGCTGTATGGTCGCCAGGTTCTCTTTCAGCGTTTTTTCGAAAGCATTCAGGTCAGTGCCGCTGGCAGGTTCAATGGTAAGTTGTGGCTTATAGCCTTGTTCCTGCCCCTGGCGAATCACCAGGTTGGATTTTGTGCCTTTCATCATGGAAAAATGCGTGTCGCCGGCTCCTTCGGGTGTCTTGTAGTTCCAGATAACCGATACTTTAGCGTGGACGCCTTTCACCTGGTAATTGATTTCGCCGTTCGAATACACCGCTAACTGATTGTCCTTTCCTACATCCTTTTTAAGGTAAGCAGGGTAGTCAGCCATTCCGGTTACTTGTTTAAATTGTTCCGGGGCTAGGTTCGTCTTCCAGCGGCGGGCATTCGTAATCCGGACATCCTGTTTATAATCAATCACCTGTTCCGGGAAGCATTCCCACTGCACCAGGTCTACGAGG
The DNA here is from genome assembly GCF_054779655.1 of Pontibacter brevis. NCBI lineage: Bacteria > Pseudomonadati > Bacteroidota > Cytophagia > Cytophagales > Hymenobacteraceae > Pontibacter > Pontibacter brevis. The sequence continues at coordinate 83,561 of NZ_BAAGXV010000088.1, read as the reverse complement.
TGCGTGGTGACATCTACAATGCCCTCGCCTTCCTGCGTTACATCGAAAAACCAGGCCGGGCGCTTCAGCGGCATTCCCGATACGTATTTAAAGAAGTGGTGCACGCTTTCCTTTGTGATAGCCGGATCGGCGGGGGTGCCTTTCTGCAGGGTGCCAAACACCTCTGGCAGCATAGAAAACTCCCGTTGCAGCATGGTCGTGATTTCGTAGCGCTCTGTCATGATGTCGTAGAGCAGCACGTCGTTTTTTGTGGCAGATTCAAAAGCCTCCTTCAGTAAGCCAAAACTTTCTGTGTCGATGGCCATTGGTTTATCGGCCAGCACATGCAAACCAGCGTCTACTGAAGCTTTGATATATTCTGTCTTTTTCTGATTGTTCCCTGCCAACACGACCACATTGCCGGGCTTTTCAGCCAGCATTTTCTGTAAATAATCCGCGCCGGTATATACCTCTTCCTGCCAGTTGGTAGGATTTTCCGGTCTACTGTTATAAGCCTCTACCTTCTTTAGGTGTTCCTGTACATCGTCGCCTGCAGGCGCAAAGACATGCACAACCAGGTCTACATTGTCATACATGCTCTTCTGCACCAGTGCCGCATGGAAATGGCCAGGGTCCAGGGTGATTAATCTTACTTTTTCTGAAGAAGTCACGGTTGCCTCTGTATTAGTAGCAACAGCTTGTGTGTTTGTTTCCTGTGTTTTGGCGGAGCAGGAGACCAGTAATGTTAAAGCTGCTGCCTTGCATGATAAAGCGGAGATTCTTTTTAGCATAGGTGACGAATAAAATTTAGACTGGTTTTATCTAAGTTTAAATTATGCTGCCCGTTACTTATGGAAGTGGCGTGTCTCTGGCAGCGGCATAAGATTTAGCGTAGTCAAGGTTTTTGCGCTGACTGGCTACATAATGCATTCCCTGAAAGATGTGCCTGATAAAGGTCGGGTCTTCATAAGATTGCTTGTCATGCCCCAGTGTGGTTATCCAAACTGTGCCGCCGTCAAAATGCTGGTACCAGGCGGCAGGGTAGTAGTCTGCAAATGGGGCAGAGGCGCTTTTTATTTTTTCTTCTTCCTTTCTGTCTAAAGAGCTTAAATCATGTGCCAGCAGTACCTTTATGCCCGGGTACAGCTCTTTTGCGAAATAGCATTCGTCGGCTCTTTCCCACACTGCCGGCAGGCTCTGAACAGTCGGGTGGTCTTTGTCCATTACTTTCACTTTGAAAGGCTGAAAGCTGGCATGCCACAAAAAGGAGCCGCCTACCATCATTTTAAACCACTTCCAGTTCCGCTCCGTGCCGGTAACAGAATGCAGGCCTACAAATCCGCCTCCCGCTTCTATATACCGCCGGAAAGCCACCCGTTGCTCATCTGTTTCAAAAACATCGTTGTTGGTGCTGGGGAACAGGAGGAAGGTATACTGCTTCAGGTTCTTGTCTGTGAAAGCGGCCGGGTTGTCTGTTACATCTACTGTAAAACCATTTTCCCGGCCGAGTTTCTGAATAGCCTTTACAGCATGGGGAATATTGTCATGCACATAGCCTTCCCCGTTTTTAGTATACACCAGCACGCGCACCTTACCCCAGTCAACTTTCCCGGCAGGTTGTGCGCTGGCATAGGTTGCCGGGGCTACAAACAGGAAACACAGGAAAAAGAAGTTATAAATTGGCTTCATAAGCTTATACTCAGATTGCCTTGTTCAAAGTTTTGAATGGTTATAGCAGGTTCTGCAACAGCTTTGCTTAGCTGATAGCCCATGGCGAACGCTGCGGTCGCGACAGCATGCTGTTTGCTTCGTCGTCGTTTCTGAAGCGCTCCTTGATAGGGTCCCAATATACGGTGCGTTTCAACTTCATGGCAATCTGGTGAATGAGGCAGGCAGAGCAGGAGCGGTGGCCAACCTCCACCGGGGCAATGGGAGGATTGCGGCTTTTGATTGACTCCAGCCAATTGCCATGGTGCTCTTTGCTGTCAATTAAATGAATCTCGTTCGGGCCAATAACAGACGTAATAATTTTGTTGTTGCTGGCTGTAAGCGCTTTCGTTCCTTTTTGTTTCACCGGGTCACTGGCCGTGGCGGCATAATCTCCACGGGTAACGAATATCCATCCCTCTGTGCCCTCAAACTTGATCCCGTTCTCGAACTCATTGTTGACAATCATTTTTACGCCATTCGCATACAGGGCTTCTGTCTGAAACTTGCCATGCACATCCCACAGCCCGGAAGTTGGGTATTCTGCCCATCCTTTAACTTCTATGGGTCCGGTATATTCTGTGTCCATGGCCCAGTGGGCGCTGTCGATGTGGTGGGAGCCCCAGCCCGTAATCATGCCGGCACCGAACTGCTCGCAACGCAACCAGCCAGGCCTGGCCTCGATGCTGTTCTGAGGGTGCACCCGGTTTTCGGTATAGTACACATAGGGCGTGGTGCCCAGCCACATGTCATAGTTCAGGTTGGCCGGTATGGGCATCGCTGGCTCTTCGTTTCCACCAGGGTCACCCGGAAGGCCAATGTAAACGGTTTTTAATTGTCCAATCCGTCCGTTCCGAACCAACTCTGCTGCGTAGCGGAACTGTGGTGAAGAGCGTTGCTGGCTTCCGATCTGCAGAATACGGCCGGTGCGGTGTACTGCGTTGCTCATGGCTCTGCCTTCGCTGATAGTAAGGGAGGCAGGTTTCTGCATGTAGATATCTTTTCCTGCCTCCGCTGCCAGAATAGCGATAGGGGCATGCCAATGGTCCGGCGTGCTGATGATGACAGCGTCAATGTCTTTGTTTTGTAAAAGCTCCCGGAAATCTGTGTAAACCTTAACACCATCGTAGGGTTTGCCATTTTTCTTGGTGTAGTAGTTGTTCACAAAGTTTTTCCCTGCCTCTGCCCGTTTGCTGTCTACGTCACACACCGCTGTTATTTTTGCAGTATCATATTGCATTACTCCGGGCATGTCGTGGCCAAGGGATATGCGGCCCGTGCCGATTGCGCCCACATTGATACGGTTGCTGGGTGCATTCTTGCCCAGTACAGATGCAGGCACAATAGTGGGAAAGCCATTGATGCCCAGGGAAGTAGTCAGGGCTCCTGTTGCGGTGGCTTTAATGAAATTTCTTCTGTTGATAGCGTTTTTGATGTTCGGCATTGCTCTCTTTCTTAAGGAGTTACACTTATGTTTTCGGGAAATATGCTAATGGTTCTAATGCACTGGTACCCTGGGCAGAAAAGAAGAAAAAGAGAGGTGCTTTCTTAAGAAGAAACACTTTTCTTGTAAAAGAGGATGGTCAGGGGCTTAAATGAAATAAAATTTCACAATTTGCCCCTGAGTGCATTCGCACGGGCTTACATAGTAAAGCTTCAGAACGTTGCCTGTCGCCACATTTACGGCTGCAGTATTTTTTTACTAGCTCAGCGGGTTTTGCCTAATTATCTGGAATAAAAGATGATATACTGGATTATCTTTAACGATATAGCAAAACGTTGACTACTGAGTAACTGCTCACTATTGTAAACATGAATATATTTTTTGGTAATTGCAACCGATTTCATAAATTTGTTTTGATAAGGTTGTGGAAAGCGGCAGAACATACTGCAGGAGGGAGTAAGGCTGGGTGAACAGAAGTTAACTAAACAGCATGTTTTCCTGAGGGTACAGCCTCTCTGTCTTATACAAGAAGAGTGCTTCTTAAAAGGGCAAAAGTTATATGTCTTAAAAGGTGTAACAGCAAAGCAAAGAGTAATAGAAAATATGGAATCGATTCCAGAACCTTGTGCTAACATCCATCTGAGAAATGAATAAAGAAATAACTATTTATGATATAGCCAAAGGAGTCGGTTTTTCACCTACCACGGTTAGCCGTGCACTGAACGACCATCCTGCCGTGAACAAGAAAACAAAGCAGCGGATATATGATATAGCCGCCCAGATGGGGTATCGTTCTAACCTGTTCGCCAGTAACCTTCGCCGGCAGCACACCAATACCATCGGGGTTATTGTGCCTATCCTGAATAGTAACTTCCAGTCGGCTGTAATGGCTGGTATGGAGAAAGTGGCAAATGAGGCTGGTTACAACCTGATTATAAGCCAGTCGCTGGGCACGATGGAGAAAGAAATAGCCAATGCCAAAACCATGTACAACAGCCGGGTAGATGGCCTGCTGGTTTCCCTGTCGCATGACTCAGAGAGCATTGAGCACTTTGAGCCTTTCTTTAAGAAGGGCATACCTGTTATTTTTTATGACCGTGTGGCGGAGCACAAACAAAGCACTAACATTGTGATAGACAATGTGCAGGCAGCTCACAAAGCTACTACACACCTGATAGACCAGGGCTGCAGGAACATTGTGCACATAACAGGTAGTTTGAAGATCAATGTATATGCCGACAGGCTAAAAGGCTTTAAGTATGCTTTGATAGATAATGACCTGCCGTACAAGGAGGCTTCCGTTATTGCAACAGACCTGACAGAGGAGGGAGGCATAAAGGCGGCAGAGCAAATCCTGAAGATGGACCCGCGTCCGGATGGCATTTTTGTGGCCAATGATTTCTGTGCCGTTAACTGCATGAAGGCCCTGAAGCAGGCAGGTGTTACCATACCGGACGACATGGCCGTTGTCGGGTTCAACAACGACCCCATCACCAGGGTTGTGGAGCCCAACCTGACCACCATTGATTACCCTGGCTATGAAATGGGCGAAGTTGCGGTCAGAAGCCTGATTAATTACCTGGACGCTTTGTCTGATATCAGCATCACTAACACAGTTACCTTACGGTCGGAGTTGATTGTAAGGGAGTCATCTTTAAAAAAGAGCAGGTAATGTTCTTTCCAACTGCTTTCCTGTCCAAACATGAATTCATGGCTGAGAAGCTTTCACATACCAGCATCACCCCTTAATCTTATGAGACATAAACTTGTTTTTATTTTACCGTTCCTGCTGCTCTTTTTTGTAACTGCTTCCCTGCGTGCCGATGACGGGTACAGGCTGTGGCAGCGGTATGATAAGATAGCGGATGCCGCCAAGCTGAACAGCTACCAGCAAGCCTTGACGGAAGTGGTTTTTGAAGGAAATTCGCCCACCCTGCTGGTGGCGCAAAAGGAGCTGAAAAACGGCCTGAGCGGCTTGCTGGGAAAAGAAGTGCCTGTAGCCCAAAGGATGACACAGGCAGGAGCGCTTGTCGCAGGCACGCCGGCTAACTCAGCACTTATTCGTTCGCTGCAGTTAGAGAACAGGCTGAAGCCGCTGGGGCAGGATGGCTACCTGCTGCTGACAACAAACACGAACGGAAGAAAAAGCACCGTGATTGCCGCAAACAACGATATCGGCGTTTTGTACGGCTCGTTCCATCTCTTAAGGCTTCTGCAGACGCACCAGGACATCAGCAACCTCTCTGTTGTAAGTGTCCCCAAAATCCAGCACCGGGTGCTCAACCACTGGGACAACCTCGACAGAACTGTGGAACGCGGCTATGCCGGCTTCTCGCTCTGGGACTGGCACAGGCTGCCAGGCTACATCGACCAGCGCTATATCGACTATGCCCGCGCCAACGCCTCTATCGGTGTCAACGGTACGGTGCTGACGAACGTGAACGCCAATGCCCTTGTCCTTACAAAGGAATATCTGGTAAAAGTAAAAGCCCTGGCAGATGCCTTCCGGCCATATGGCATTAAAGTATACCTCACCGCCCGCTTCAGTGCCCCGATGGAGATTGGCGGCATGAAGACCGCTGATCCGCTGGACCCGCAGGTGCAGGCCTGGTGGAAGGAGAAGACAAAAGAAATTTACAGCTACATTCCTGATTTCGGCGGCTATCTGGTGAAGGCGGATTCGGAAGGACAGCCGGGGCCACATAACTACAAGCGGACACAGGCAGATGGCGCAAACATGCTGGCCGATGCCGTGGCACCCCATAACGGTATTGTGATGTGGCGTGCTTTCGTATACAGCGAGCACACGCCAGATGATCGCCACAAGCAGGCCTTCAATGAGTTTAAGCCTTTAGATGGCAAGTTCCGGGACAATGTGCTGGTGCAGGTAAAGAACGGTGCCATCGACTTCCAGCCGCGCGAGCCATTCCACCCGCTGTTTGGCGCCATGCCCAATACGAAGTTGATGATGGAGTTCCAGATTACGCAGGAGTACCTGGGTCAGGGAACAAATCTGGCGTACCTTGCTCCCCTCTACAAAGAAGTGCTGGAGTCGGACACCTATGCCAAAGGCAAAGGCTCAACCGTAGCCAAGGTAGTGGACGGAACACTGGACAAGCACCAACTGTCAGCCATCGCAGGTGTCAGCAACATCGGCACCGACCGCAACTGGACGGGGCACCAGTTCGCGCAGTCTAACTGGTATACCTTTGGGCGCCTGGCCTGGGACCACTCCCTCACTTCTGAAGCGATAGCCGACGAGTGGATAAAGATGACATTCACGAACAACAACCAGTTTGTGGCTCCTGTAAAAAGGATGATGCTGAACTCGCATGAGGCTGTTGTGAATTATATGACGCCGCTTGGCCTGCACCACCTCATGGGCTGGTCGCACCACTATGGGCCGGGACCGTGGATAAAAGACAAGCCGCGTGCCGACTGGACCTCTGTGTATTACCACCAGGCAGATGAAAAGGGTATTGGGTTTGACCGTACCAAAACAGGCAGCAATGCGGTGGCACAGTACTTCCCTCCTGTACAAAAGCAGTTTGGCAACATCAAGAAATGCCCGGAGAAGTACCTGCTGTGGTTCCACCACGTGCCGTGGGATTATAAAACGAACTCAGGCAGAATACTCTGGGATGAACTGGCCTACCGTTATTCCGCCGGTGTAGACACCGTGCGCCAGATGCAGCAAACCTGGAATACAGTGGAGGGTATGATAGACGAGGAAAGATTCAACCACGTGAAAATGCTGCTGGCCATTCAGGAGCAGGAAGCCAAGTGGTGGCGCGATGCCTGCCTGCTTTACTTCCAGACCTTCTCTAAAAGACCAATACCAAAAGGCCTGGAAGAGCCGGAGCACTCACTGGAGTATTATATGCAGCTCGACCCGAAGTTTGTCCCCGGGATTTAATCAAGACACTTATATCAGATATGAACGAAAATTCCACATCAGAACAAAAGGTAGCGATTGTAACCGGGGGAGCATCCGGGCTTGGCTACGCTATTGCTGAGAAGTTTGTACAGAACGGCATCCGCACCATTGTGATTGGCCGAAACCAGGAAAAACTGGATGCTGCCAAAGAAGCCTTCGGTGAGTTGTGCTCTACTATTTCCTTTGACCTAAGTAACCTGCAGGGGATACCGGATCTGGTAGAGGGTATTGCCAAAGAGTACGGCAGAATTGATATTCTGGTAAACAACGCTGGTATTAACATGAAAAAGCCGTTCACGGAGGTGACAGACGAAGATTTCCAGAAAATCATCCTCACCAATGTAACAGCTATTTTCTCACTGAGCAAGGAAGTAGTCAACGTGATGCTGCCGCGGAAGCAAGGTGCTATTGTCAACATCAGTTCCATGGCTTCGCAGTACGGTATTCCGAAGGTAATTGCCTACACTGCCTCCAAGTCTGCTATTGAGGGAATGACCAGGGCCATGGCGGTAGAGTTGTCTCCGGAAGGCATACGGGTAAACTGTGTTGCTCCTGGCTTTATTGCCACCGATATGTCGGCCAAAGCACTGAACAACGACCCGGAGCGCAAGAACAAGGTGCTGTCCAGAACACCGATGGGCAAACTGGGTGTGCCGGCAGATGTGGCGGACGCCGTGTATTTCTACGCCACGGAAGGGGCAAAATATGTAACCGGCACCGTGCTGCCAGTAGATGGCGGTAACTCCATCGGGTTTTAATAACAGCCTCCTACACAAATAAACACCCCTCAATCAAGAAATCTTACAAATGAAATTATACAAAACGTTCGTTGCTCCTTCCCTTGTAGCTGTCTGCCTTGCAACTTCCTGTGCCGACTCCAACCAGGCAACCACAGAAACTTCAACGGCAGAACAGGTAACTGCAGCGGCTCCTGTTACTCTTAAAGAAGCATTTAAAGATGAGTTTTATGTGGGCGCTGCTTTAAACGGGCGGCAGGTGAGTGGCAACGATGAACAAGCTGCCAACCTTATCAGGCAGCACTTTAACACCATCAGCCCGGAAAACCTCCTGAAGTGGGAGTCTGTTCACCCCAAGCTGGATACATATAACTTTGAGCCAGCAGACCAGTACGTGGCCTTAGGCGAGCAAAACGATATGTTTGTGGTGGGGCATACGCTGGTATGGCACAACCAGACGCCGAAATGGGTGTTTGAGGATGAGCAGGGAAACCCGGTTAGCAGAGAAGTGCTGCTGAAGCGCATGGAAGACCACATCAAAACAGTAGCAGGTCGCTACAAAGGAAAAATTGATAGCTGGGATGTTGTGAACGAAGCCCTGAACGACAACGGCACACTGCGGCAGTCAAAGTGGATGCAGATTATTGGGGAGGATTACCTGCAGAAGGCATTCGAGTTTGCCCGTCAGGCCGACCCAGAAATGCAGCTGTATTATAACGATTATAACCTTTGGAAACCTGCAAAACGTGATGGTGCCGTACGCCTGGTACGCAACCTGCAGGAGAAGGGCATCAAAGTGGATGGTATCGGAATGCAGGGGCATTATGGCCTGACAGAACCTTCCTTAGAGGATATAGAGGCAAGTATCAAAGCGTTCTCGGACCTGGGGGTGAAGGTGTCCTTCACCGAAGTAGACATTGACGTGTTGCCAAACCCAAGCGGCAGAGCAGGCGCAGACATTGATGCGACCTTCGAGTTTGACGAGAAGTACAACGTGTACACCACAGGCTTGCCAGACTCTGTGCAGCAGCAGTTGACGCAGCGTTACGCAGAGCTCTTTGAGCTGTTTAAAAAGCACAGCGATAAAATTGACCGCGTTACCTTCTGGGGCGTGACAGACAATGATTCCTGGCTAAACAACTGGCCAATTCAGGGCCGCACCAGCTATCCGATGCTGTTCGACCGCCAGTATCAGCCGAAACCAGCCTACAATGCTGTGCTGGAAGTCGCTACGAAATAAGAAATTTCAGCAGGCCCCCGGAGCCTAAGAATATCTAGGCTCAGGGGCTTTTTGCCGTTGTTGGTGTTTTTCACCAACAACAAAACGCTACAGCTCTAATAAGTGGGTTGTTGGTGAAAAACACCAACAACAGCGAGAGCTTTAAGTCAGGAAGTGAAGAAGCGCCTGGGGAATGATTTCAAAAGAATTAATTCCCCAGGCGCTTCTGTTTTCGGTAAGTACCTTGGGGGCTTCAAGAGGAAGCCAGGCGCTTCGAAGAGCCTCTGACAATTAAGTGAGGATCGAGCACAATGCGCTCCGGCAGGTTGTTGTATAAATCCTCTGATCGCAGCATCTTTAAAAAAAGCTCGGCGGCGGCTTCTCCCATAGGTATCGTTTGCTGATCAATGGAGGACAAACCGGGAGTGACCAGGGCAGCAAACGATTCATTTGCAAAACCAATGACGCCCACTTCCTCCGGCACCTGCACATTATAATCCAATAGTTGCTGCAGCACCCCCATGGCTGTAAAATCTTCGAGGGCGAAAACAGCATCGAAGGCTACTTTCTTCTGGTATAGTTCCTTTACACACTGGCGGCCAAATTCAAGCGAGAAGTCCCCGTACAGGATGAGGCTCTCGTCTACAGGCAGGTCATATAGCTGAAGAGCATCTACATAGCCTCTCAATCGTTCTTTAAAAATGCCGATGGTTTGTCCGGCTGTGATATGCACAATGCGTTTGTAGCCCTGCCTGATTAAATGCTCTGTGGCCAGAAAACCACCTCTGTAATCATCTATCGTTACAGCAGGTACCTGAAGCCCTTCTGCAATCCGGTCAAAAAACAGGAGCGGGATCTGTCGCTTCTGTATCTCAGCGAAGTGCTCATACCGGGTCGTTTCTTTGGCGACAGAGGCAATGATGCCCGCTACTCTTGAGTTCAGGAATGTTTCCACCCCCTTCTTCTCGCTTTCATAGGACTCATTCGACTGGTAGAGCAGGATGCTGTAGCCGTTTTCATTCATGATTTTTTCAATACCATGCACCACCGAGCTAAAGAAACTGACATCCAGGCTGGGCACCATGATGCCGATGGTGTCGCTGTGGCCGGAGCGGAGAGAGGAAGCCAGTTTGTTTTGCCGGTAATTTAGCTTCTGAGCTGCCTCCCGCACCAACTTTTTAGTAGCCCCACTGATGGCCGGATGGTCATTCAGTGCACGGGCTACAGTTGAAAAAGAAATGTTCAGCTCTTTCGCAATGTCCTGTATGGTAACTTTTTTCAACGGCTTGTACTAAGAATCAGAAATAGAGAGTTAGCAAATGTAAAACTTCTTTCTTTTTTGTGCAGGTAAATAAAAGGTGTATTTGCTACACTTATTTAAGTTTAAGTAAGTAAACACTTGTTAATGTAAGTAAAAGTTTTCAAATTTATGCCAACGTTGGCATGGAAGAGAGCATCTTCCTGAAAAACGGGAAAAGGAAATAATAAGCCGCTCAAACAAAAGCAAAAATGTTATTATTAGGTATAGACATAGGTACTTCTTCCATTAAGGTGTCGGTGGTGGATGCGCAGTCGCAGAAAACGCTTGCTGCGGCACAATACCCGGATACAGAATCGGCCATTACGTCCCTCCAGCCAGGTTGGGCAGAGCAGTCGCCGGAGATGTGGTGGGAGCATACACAGCAGGCCATTCGCAAGGCAAACGCCAGCGGCAACTATAATCCACAGGATATCAGCGCCATTGGTATTGCCTACCAGATGCATGGCCTGGTCGTGGTAGACAAGGAGCAGCACGTGCTGCGCGATTCCATTATCTGGTGCGATAGCCGTGCCGTGGAAATCGGAAACAAAGCCTTCGATGCCATTGGACATGAGAAAAGCCTTTCGCACCTGCTCAACTCTCCGGGTAACTTCACGGCCTCCAAACTGGCCTGGGTAAAGGAAAACGAGCCGGAGACCTACAACAGAATTTATAAAATCATGCTCCCGGGCGATTTCATCGCCATGAAACTCACCGGCAACATCACCACAAGCCCCTCTGCGCTTTCAGAGGGTGTGTTCTGGGATTTCAAGAAAGATGCACTGTCGGAGGATGTGATTCAGCACTTCAAGTTTGAAAAGTCACTTATCCCGGATGTGAAGCCTGTGTTTTCAGAGCACGGCCGCGTGAAGCAGGAGTTCACCGATTCTCTAGGTTTGAAAGCGGGCATCCCGGTTACTTACAAGTCCGGAGACCAACCAAATAACGCACTGTCTTTGAACGTGCTGAATCCGGGTGAAGTAGCCGCCACAGCGGGTACATCCGGCGTTATCTATGGCGTAAGCGATCAACTGGTGTACGACCAGCAGTCAAGGGTAAATACGTTTGCCCACGTGAACCACGCCACCAACGAAAAGCGGGTGGGGGTGCTGCTGTGCATCAACGGAACGGGCATCCTGAACAGCTGGGTGCGGCACAACGTTGGCGGAGGCCAGGGCTATAACGCCATGAACGAGTCGGCGGAGAAGATCGCGGTGGGTAGCAACGGCCTGCGCATTCTGCCTTTCGGTAACGGTGCCGAACGCATGCTCAACAACAAGATTGTAGGGGCGCATTTCCACAACATCGACCTGAACCTGCACACGCAGGCCCACATCTTCCGGGCTGTGCAGGAGGGTATTGTGTTTGCTTTCCGCTACGGCCTGGACATCATGCGTGAGAATGGCATGAACCCGCAAGTGATACGGGCGGGGCAGGCAAACCTGTTTTTGAGCCCGCTGTTTGCTCAGGCCTTTGTGGATGCCACGGGCGTGCCTGTTGAGCTCTACCAGAATGATGGCAGTGTGGGGGCGGCTTTAGGCGCCGGCATCGGTTCCACGGTGTTCGCTACACCGGAAGAAGCATTCAGCAACTTCAATCCGGTAAAACTAATTGAACCGAAGGCTACAGCCCAGTACGAGCCTATTTACCAGGAGTGGAGAACGCTTCTGATGGACCAACTGAACAAGAAATAAATCAACACTAAATTTAAAATACATTACCATGGCAAATCCATTAATAGGAGAAAAAGAATATTTCAAAGGTATAGGACAGATAAAGTTTGAAGGTCCTGAATCTGATAACCCACTGGCATACCGCTGGTATGACGAAAACAAAGTTGTAGCCGGAAAAACACTGAAAGACCACCTGCGCTTTGCAGTGGCTTACTGGCATTCTTTCAACGCAAACGGCTCTGACCCATTTGGTGGCCCGACTTTGCAGTTCGCCTGGGACGAGAAATCTGATCCTGTTGAAAGAGCAAAAGACAAAATGGATGCGGCTTTCGAGTTCATCACCAAAATGAACATGCCGTACTACTGCTTCCATGATGTGGACGTGGTGGACTATGGCAACGACATCGCTGAAAACGAAAGACGCCTGCAGGCTATGGTAGAATATGCCAAGCAGAAGCAGCAGGAAAGCGGCGTGAAACTGCTTTGGGGCACTGCCAACGTGTTCTCACACCAGCGCTACATGAACGGTGCCTCTACGAACCCTGATTTCCATGTGCTGTCGCATGCCGCCGCACAGGTAAAAGCAGCGCTGGACGCTACCATCGCACTGGATGGCGAGAACTACGTATTCTGGGGCGGCCGTGAAGGCTACATGACCCTGTTGAATACCGACATGAAACGTGAGCAGGAGCACCTGGCCCGTTTCCTGCACACGGCAAAAGACTATGCCCGCAAGCAAGGCTTTAAAGGTACTTTCTTCATTGAGCCGAAGCCAATGGAGCCAACCAAGCACCAGTATGACTACGATTCAGCTACCGTAATTGGCTTCCTGCGCAAGTACGACCTGCTGAACGATTTCAAAATCAACATTGAGGTAAACCACGCCACACTGGCGGGCCACACGTTCCAGCACGAACTGCAAGTTGCTGCTGATGCCGGCCTGCTGGGCTCTATTGATGCCAACCGCGGTGACTACCAGAATGGTTGGGATACAGACCAGTTCCCGAACAACCTGAACGAACTGACAGAGGCGATGCTGGTGTTCCTGGAAGCCGGTGGCGTACAGGGCGGCGGTATCAACTTCGATGCGAAGATCAGAAGAAACTCTACTGACCCGGCTGACCTGTTCTATGCCCACATCGGTGGTGCCGACACGTTTGCAAGAGCGCTTATCACAGCAGACAAAATCCTTTCTAACTCTGACTATAAGCAAATCCGCCAGGAGCGCTATGCTTCTTTCGACAGCGGCCAGGGAAAGGCGTTTGAGGAAGGCAAGCTAACGCTGGAGGACCTGCGCCAGTTCGCTATCGAGAACGGTGAGCCTGAGCTGAAGAGCGGACGTCAGGAGTACCTGGAGAACATAATAAACCGCTACATCTAATACCTAAATCAGTAAATAAACCCTTTTCCAGTTGATTAAGATGAAGAACGAAAAAGAAACGGCGGGGCAGAATATTCCCTATGTTGCCGGGATTACGCTGATCGCCACTCTGGGTGGATTACTCTTTGGGTACGATACAGCCGTTATTTCGGGTGCGGAGCGCTCTGTGCAGGCCTATCTGGTAGACAGCCTGGGGCTGAGTACCTGGGTGCATGGCGCTACTATTTCGAGTGCCCTGATCGGGTGTATTATCGGCGGTGCCATTTCAGGTGTTTTTGCATCCGGAATAGGCCGTAAAAAGACCTTGATCATAGCGGCGATTTTGTTTTTTATATCTGCCTTAGGGTCAGGTTATCCGGAGTTTTTGTTCTTTAACGAAGGCGAGCCCACCATGGGCTTGCTTTATATGTTTAACTTTTACAGAATAATCGGTGGAATAGGGGTAGGCCTGGCGTCCGCTGTTGTTCCGGTATACATTGGTGAGATAGCTCCGGCTAACATGAGGGGCCGGTTGGTTTCCTTGAACCAGTTTGCTATCATCTTCGGTATGCTGGTGGTGTATTTTGTGAACTGGGGCATTGCCAGCGGGGAGTCTGTTGAATGGCTTAACAATGTAGGCTGGAGACGGATGTTCCTTTCGGAGGCTATTCCGGCAGGCCTGTTTGGGGTTCTGTTGCTTTTTGTTCCTGAAACACCTCGCTACCTGAGCATGGCGGGCAGAGATGAAGAAGCGTTGAAAATCTTGGCAAAAGTGAACGGGACTGAAACTGCTAAAAGGATCTTTGCTGATATCAAGAATACGGTAGAGCACCACTCCGGCAAGCTGTTTTCTTACGGAAAGACCGTGATTGTAATCGGTGTTTTACTTTCCGTGTTCCAGCAGTTTGTGGGTATTAACGTGGCCCTGTACTATGCCCCTAGAATTTTCGAAAGCATGGGTGCTGGTAAAGATGCCTCTATGCTGCAGACGGTGGTAATGGGTGTTGTAAACGTATTCTTTACTGTTGTTGCTATTCTTACTGTAGACAGATGGGGTAGAAAACCGCTGTTGATGGTAGGCTCCGTAGGCATGGCCATTGGTATGTTTGCCATTGCCGGTCTTTCTTATTACGAGGTAATCGGAATCGGCACGCTGGTCTTCATTATCATCTATACGGCATCTTTCATGATGTCGTGGGGACCAATCTGCTGGGTACTGATATCGGAGATATTCCCTAACAAAATCAGGGGAAAAGCAGTAGCTGTTGCCGTTGCGGCGCAGTGGGCTGCCAACTTCTTTATCTCCGCCACTTACCCGTCTATGATGGAGTTCAGTGGGGCTGCTACCTACGGCTTCTATGGCCTGATGAGCGTGCTGTCCTTCCTGTTTGTGTGGAAGATGATTCCTGAAACCAAAGGTAAATCCCTTGAGGAAATGGAGCAGCTTTGGAAAGGAGAAGCAAGTCCTGTGCGTGAATCAAATGCAATGGCAGGCAGATAGAATTCCAGGCTTGATCGAAACTTAATGAAAGGCTCTCTGTAATGGAGAGCCTTTTTTTTATAGCTTGACCGTCTCCAATCTTATACCACGATTAGTTCATACGCATTACATTTTGCTTCATTGCAGATTCCCCTCCTTGGAGGGGATAGGGTAAGTTAAAGAATGGCTTCATGTTCAGCACACATTTTATAAGGTATCAAACTTGATTTAATCATCTTTGTAAAATGATACCACTTTTGTCAAAGCTCCTTCCGTTTTTGTCTAAGCTGCCGTAGTGAAGGCTTATCCAGCGGCATCAGACCTACTGCTTCATTGCTGTTGCACTGTGCTCTCTAGGCCGAGGGGCCTCGTCTTGGGGGTAGGGGCCCTCTATAAGGGCATCGCGCTGTGTATTTGAAGCTGCCGGGGGTAGGGGCCCTCTTTAGCTCCGCTGCGGGCTGCCTCACTGCGTTCGGCACCGCATCAAATACAAGGCGCTCAACCCAAAGACTGGAATCAGTTTCACTCCGTGCTGGCTGTTTTTGGTAATATACTTTAGAAAGGCATAACTATGGAAAAAGCAGTGGTTGACCTGAAGCAGCAGACTCCCCTCCTTGGACAAGGAGGGGTAGGGGTGGTTTGACCCGGTACATCAGACAAAGCAAAGGTGCTGTGCAATTGATTAACGCTACTTTGTTTGTTACTGCTACCTCATATCTATCAACAGCTCATCCTTCTGGGACTGAAAAAATGAATATTGTGCTGTGTAGCTTATCAAAGTGATGAAAATTAAAAGCGGCTGCCCTAATTAGAGCAGCCGCTTTTAAATTGATAAGGAACCGACTACTTCGTAATCATCATACGGTTTGTAAAGGTTTTGCCACCAGCGTTAATACGATACAGGTACGTTCCGCTCGGCAGGTTGCTGCCGTCAAACTGTACCGTGTGCTGACCAGCTGCTTTCGCTTCCGAAACAAGCGTATTTATTTTCTTGCCCAGTACATCAAATACTTCCACTGTAACAAATCCATCCTGCTCTACCGCATAGCTGATAGTAGTAGACTCAGAGAATGGGTTAGGGTAAGTAAAGTTCTGTGTCCACTGCTGCGCGCCTGCTGACTGCATGCTTGAAACACTTACAGTAGACAGCGACTTCCAGCCCTCGAAAGTGCGGGTAATCACTACGGCAAAGTCGGCACGGGTTACATCCTGCAGCGGTTTAAAGGTTGCGTGCAGTGTTGGCTCCAGGTCGTATGGGCCTTGTGTAACAGTATAGTAGGCGTTAATTAGTCTCAGATCCAGTGCGACACTTACAAAGCCCTCTAAGCCAGCCGGAATATCTTTGGCATCCTCTATGGCGTAATCTTTACCGTCCACGTTAACAGTTACAGTTTTTCCGTTACGCTTCAGCGCCTCTTCCTGTAAGCCTAAGGCCTGCACCAGAGAATATGCAAGGCTTGCTCTGTTCACATTGCCGTTTGGAGAGAATTTGCCGGCACCAGCAGGCAGCACAACGCCACCAAATGCATGGAAGCCATCTCTTAACGCTGCACCCTTCGCTGAAACTGACTCTGCCAACAGAAGCTGGTCTGACTTCAAATCGCTGAAAGAAACGGCTCCTGTAGTAGGCATAAACTGACGGACTGCCTGCCCCATCACGAGGTAGTCGGCTAGTTGGATGCGATTCAGTGGCTCATCCGGCTTATAGCTTCCACCGCTCAGGCCATCTGCCAGACGTGCGCTAACGGCCAGCCTGATAGAAGCCTCCGCCGGGTGTCCGGCAATATCACTCAATCCTGTAGCGCCTGTAATCTGTTTTGTTGTGACACTGCCACTGATTTGCTCAGGGAATGCAACGCCGTTTAGGCCTGAGATTTTGATTGTCCAGGTGCCAGCCATAGGGTTCGCTACTGCTACAGCACGGTCCTGGTACAAAGTGAAGGCTACAGAGATACCTGATCTGTATTCTGTTCCGTTAGGAGATATGAGGCTTAAGTTGACAGGGTTGCCTGTCTCTCCGGAAATACCGCCCGCTATTATCTTGGCATCAATACCGGTTGTGCCATCTGCCACTGTAAAGGTGCTGGTGTTTCCGGCTGTCAGAACAGGGTCAAAGCTAATGGTGAAAGGCACTCTGTCTTCTTTCACGTTGATGTTGCTGTTGAATGTTCTGCTGATGTTAAGTGATGAGCCAAAGGAAGTACCTCTGAAGATATGATCTACTGCGGCATAAGCGTTCACGTAACCGGCACCAACCTCCCACGACTCGCGGCCGGGCATGTTCGTAGCTGTTTGCTGCAGGATGTTCTTCACCTGGTCAGCTGTCAGAGCAGGGTTTGCATCCAGCATGAGTGCTACAATCCCTGCCACGTGTGGTGTAGCCATAGAGGTACCGCTCATATGTGTATAATAAGGAACTTCAGATGCTTCCAGTACTTCTAAATCTTTCTGTGTGGCAAGTGAGGAAACAGGAGCAAGCACACGTGTTGAAACGACGTCTACACCCGGACCTACTAAGGTTGGTCTGTTCTCATATGTCCAGGTTCTTCCTCCGGCTGTAAAAGTGCCTTTGTCGCCTTTCAGGCCTCTGGATGAGAAGCCAATCAGTCTGCCGTATCTGTCGCCGGCACCCACTGATATAACCCATGGTGCTACGGCATATGGGTTGTGCGTGTCGGCACCCGGACCTGAGTTACCGGCAGCAAACACAGAGATGATGTTTCTTTCATAAGCCTTCAGGGAAGCTACGTTCACAGGATTGTCTGGATTAAACTTGCCTGATGTACCCCAGGAGTTGCTGATTACCCTGATGCCGTAACGGGCCTGGTTCACGATTGTATAGTCGTAGCCACCAATGGCATCCAGGATAAACAGCGCTCCGCCGGAGCCATATCCAATCAGATCGGCGCCAGTGGCAACACCTGCGTACTTCCCATTCGACATGGTGCCAAGTCCTCCTACAGTACCTGCGCAATGTGTGCCGTGGCCGGAGTTGGTGTCAGTGTTCGGAACATTCTCTGCCCAGGTAGGAGGCGCCAGTGTCGTGAAGCTATTCAGGTTGGTAGAGCCCATTACGTTCTGCTTCAGGTTCTTTCCCAGCTTCAGGTCTTCATGGGTGCCATCCACGCCACTGTCGTTGATCACCACCGTAACGCCTTTGCCGGACACAGGCATACCGCCATTTCTGGTGGTCATCTCCATATCCAGCCTCAGTCTTTGGACCCCTGTCAGATGAGTATCATGGTAGTTGTATAAAGTAAGCTTCTTATTCAGGTACAATGAGCGCACCTGTGCATCCTGAGCTAAGGCATCTACCTGTGCTGCTGTAGCCAATACGCCGGCTATTGGGAGAGACTGAAAAACAACCCCAGATGTAAGGCCAAGGCTGTTGAGTAGCGAGAGGTTTGCCTGGGTGGGAGCGCTGTCTCCATGAAAGGTTACGACTACTTCTACAGGTACAGTGGCCGACTGTAGCACCTGTCGTAACTCAGGGTCTATGGTAACCTGTGCAAAAACACTGTTTGCAAACAGGCATAAAATAGTTAAACAAGATAAAATTAACTTCATAGGTGAGATGTGTTAGAGGAGTTAGTTAAAATAGTAATTAAGGAATATTTAAAACTGAACGGTTTGTGAAAAATGTTTCTGGAACATTGAGTTATAATGATATGAGCCTTCTCCGGCAAGCGCCTGTTTTGCAATAAATGCTCTAATAACGGCTTCGGTATCAGAAGGTTTTATGGTTCTGATGTGCAGGAATGGCCTTCGGTGGGACTGGAAGGTAATGCCTGCTTTTTGGGATAATAGCAAGAAAAGAATAAAGTAGTGCAAGTAAAAGGAAACTTGTTAGACAAGGGTAACTATAACTTTTAAAAGATAATGTTTAACGTATTGTTTAGGATAAGGATTTATCTTTTGAATAGACTTGAGCTTTTAATGGTATGAGCATCCTATGTTATCTGCAGGTAACATTTTTGACATGGTGATTTTTTATCCAAAAAACCACCATGTGTGTTTGCTGACTGTTAAAAGTGAAGCAGGGAAAAAATATTTTTTTTCCTGCTTTTTCTGTTGTGTAAGGGCGCAGTGCCTGCTCCTCCTGCAGCACACGTTAGATAAGTGCGACATTAAAGGGAGTTGCATGCAAAGCAAACATGAGCGGAAGATCAATCTGAAAGGCAGCTAAAAGAGTATATACAGGTGAAACAAATGATTACGTATGCACCGATATATTATTTTCTGCTTTATACTGCTCAGCTTCACTTTGACCGCCTGTAACCAAGACACACCCGAGCCTACGGATAAGCCGGCACCAACCGGCAAAAATACCTACAGCTACTTAGCTTTAGGCGACTCCTATACCATAGGAGAAAGCGTACCTGCAAAAGACCAGTGGGGGATGCAGCTGGCTGAACTGCTACGAAAGGAGGAAGTGGATATAAGCGACCCTGTTACGATTGCCCGCACCGGCTGGACAACCTCCCAGTTGGCCAGCGCCGTTGCCGAGGCTGACCTGAAGCCAACATTTGACCTGGTGTCTTTGCTGATAGGGGTGAACAACCAGTACCGCGGCCAGTCTGTCGCCACTTACCGCACAGAGTTTGCCCAATTGCTGCAAACATCCATTCGGCTGGCGAAAGGAGACCCAAAGCATGTGCTGGTGCTATCCATTCCGGATTGGGGTGCCACACCTTTCGGGCAGGGGCGCGACCGCCAGCAGATTTCCGCAGAGATAGATGCTTTTAATGCGGTGGCCAGGGAGGTGGCGCAAAATGCCGGTGTGGAGTTTATCGATATCACGCCCCTGTCACGGACACTTGCTACTGACCTTTCTTACATAGCGAACGATGGCCTGCACTACTCCGGCAAGATGCACCGGGAGTGGGCGCTGCTAGCGCTACCAAAAGCGAAAGATATTTTAAAATGAGTAAATAAGGAGGTAGCCTTGCAACCAGGCGTTTGTTCAGGATTTGTAGGAAAACAACAGGGAATGTTATTATGTGTTTTAACATTCTGGCTCAGCGCTTTCATTTAAGAAAGGGAAAAGTTAAGTTTAAGAATATTCTGACTACTAACTCTACACCCCATAAAATGAAAAAACCATTACTCCTTTATGGCTTTGCGCTGCTGTTTGCCTGCGGTGCCCAGTCCTGTTCATCCTCTGCCACCAATTCGCAAACGCCCGTAGCAGCAGAAACAGAAGCTGCCAACCCCTCCCGGATTCTTGTGTTTTCTAAAACCGCCGGTTTTTACCATGAGTCCATACCGAATGGTGTCGCCGCTATTCAGAAGCTGGGAAGCGAGCACAACGTGCAGGTGGACACCACTAAAAATGCAGCCGCTTACTTTAACCCGGATTCGCTACGAAATTATGATGCCGTTGTGTTCTTAAGCACAACGCAGGATGTGCTGAACGAACAGCAGCAGCAAGCTTTCACACAGTACATACAGGGCGGCGGCGGTTTCGCCGGCATCCATGCAGCCGCTGACACAGAATATGACTGGCCCTGGTACAACAAACTGGTGGGCGCTTATTTCCTGAGCCATCCGAAGCAACAGAATGCTACTGTCAGGGTAAAGGACAAGAGCCATCCTTCCACAAAGCATTTGCCAGATAACTGGGAGATTTTTGATGAGCTCTACAATTACAAGGACATCAACCCGGATGTAAAAGTACTGGCTACTTTAGATGAAAGCACCTACCAGGGCGGCGAGAACGGCGAAAACCATCCTATTGTATGGTACCACGAGTTTGATGGTGGCCGTGCTTTTTATACTGGCCTGGGCCACACAAAAGAGAGCTACAGCAACCCTGTATTCCTGCAGCACATATGGGGCGGGATAAACTATGCAATGGGGCAAAACGAATAACGCCTGTTAATATGTGGTAAACAGAGAAAGGGGAGCACTGCTTTTAGCGGTGCTCCCCTTTCTCTGTAAGTAAATGTCGGCAACCTAAAAGCTAAAGCCCATGCGCAACGACAGGCGGTTATAGTTTATTTTCCTGTCGGTTCTGGTGCCCCACCAGTTGGTTTCTGTTCTGGCTCTTTGCCTTTTATAGCCGACATCAAATGTGAAGGCCGTGCCGTTACCTGTTTTCACGCGGATACCTGCAGAAGAACTGAACATCCAGCCGCCTTCATTTTGCTGCCCATCACTTTCATCGCTCAGGAAAATGGCTCCGTAGCCTGCGTCTATTCCATATATGGGGCTGATTCTGCCCTTTAGAAGTTCTCCACGTATACCCAACGCCAGGGGAGTAATCAGGACGTTGTCGTAGAAATCGAAGCCTACTGTGCCGCCCACTGCCAGCATTCTGTGGAAGCGGTAGCCGTTAAACAGCTGCACAGTGGGGGAGGCAATAGATGAGCTAAATTCGTTGTCGCCTGTCTTTCCGTAGAGATAACCGATTTCAGCCATGCCCATGTAGCCCCTGGGTGCATCGGGTGATGTAGTGGCCGCAGGAAAAGCTTTTTCCTGCGACTGTGCTGCGGAGAAACCGGACAGCGCCATGTAAAAGGAAAGGGTGAGGAGTGTCAGCTTTATCTTCATCTAAATCTCTTTGCGTACCACAGGTATTTTGCTGAGCAGCTTTATACTGGAAGGATTGCTATAGTCGTACTGGTACAAGCCATCCTTGCCAATCATCAGCAGCGAAGTACCCAGCGGGATTACATCAAATGCATCCTGCCCCTTGAAATGCGCCATCAGGTTTTGGTCCACTTTCAGGTGGTCTTTTATATCAAATACTTTTAAGCCATACTCCCCCTCGCAGAGGAATAAGGTGCTTTGGTCTATGCCCAGCCCATGCGGGTTCTGCATGGGGTAGGTTTTAATATGCTTCGGGCTGCGGGCATTGCTTACATCAATTACCTCCAGATGATTGGTGAAGCCCGCGCAGGCATTGCCGGAGCGAAGTGTTACCCAGGCAAGGTTGCCGTCTACCACTACCGGGTCGCAGCTGTTGACGTGGGCGTAGGTGGAAAGGTGTACCGGGCTTGTGGGGTTGCTGTTATCGTAGATGTGCATGCCGGTAGTAGAGCCAATAAACAGCTTATCGTTGTAGGGAAAAATAGTCTCGATACCCCAGCCCAGGTGAATTTTCTGACCTGCCTGTGGGTTTTCCTCGCTGCTGATGTCAAAGAGCTGCATACTGGAGAGGCTTACGGTATACAAGTGGTTGCCTGATATGGTGAACCTGGCCATGGAGCCGCCCTTTCCGGCACCTCCTGATGCAGGCACCCCACCTCCTGAGTTAAAAGATTTGCTATCACTCTGCAGCGCAAGCCAACTTCCCCATCTGCGGCTACCGGTGTCGCCGTTACAATCTGCGCCGTAGGCTTCTGTTACTTTTTTCTCCACAAACTCCGATATAAACACGCTGGCCGTATCGTGCACCAGCATCCCATGGGCAGGGAAAATATTCTCAATGCGGTTTACCAGCTTTACGTCCAGCGGATTGCTGATGTCCATCGCCACCAGGTCGATATAACTATCGGCATACAGGATGTTGCCCTTTACGGCCATGTCGATGTTGCCTGGTATTTCCACAAAGTTTATGATTTGTGGAGCAGCCGGGTCTGAGTTATCAATGATATGGATTCCTTCGTTCATCTCGTTGATGAAGAGGTAATTTCCTTTCGCGTAAATTTTGCCGGGCGCCTCCAACACACGCGGACCATTTATCTTAAAGGAACTTCTTAACTCTGCCCGCATCATATAAACAGGTTCCTGCACGGTGTACGTAATGGTGGTCTCGCAATCGTCGGAGCAGGAGCTCAGCAGCAGGGCCGGGAGGAAAAGAAGCAAAGCAAACACTTGCCGGAAGAGGGGTAGCGCACTATTTCTCATACTGATTCATCTTGTTGTGAAACCATGTTTTCAAGCAAGGCTGGCAAAGTATGTCCGACTTTTGTTGCCCTCCTGTTTGGAGGACCCCAGCAACGGGCAAAAGGTTGTAAGGTGTTATAAAAATGTATTATTTTCTTTTCTGCCTAAGCTGCCGTTGTTGAACTACATACAATGAGTCATCTTTATAAACAAGCTTATATTTGCTAATACCCTATCCCTTCAAGCTTATTACATATCCCCATTTTTTATGATATACCGGGTCAAACCACCCCTACCCCTCCTTGTCCAAGTAGGGGAGTCTGCTTTTTCAGGTTGCCCAAGGCTTTTTCTATAATCCTTTCAATATTGATGCGACCTCCCAGCACGGAGTGAATGAGTTTCCAGTCTTTGGGTTGAGCGCCTTGTAAATTTCCGGTGCCACGCCAGTGGCAGCCGTAAGGCAGGAAATATACACAGCGCGATGCCCGAAGACGAGGCCCCTCGGCCTGAGAGCACAGGCATAAACAATGAAAAAGGCTGTTTATGAGTCGCTGGATAAGCCGTTACTACGGCAGCTTAGGCAAAAATGAAAGGAGCTTTGGGAAATGAGATATAAATGCTGTTAGAAGAACAGGTAGTAAAAATCAGGGGCAGCTTATATAAGCTGCCCCTGATTAAGAATTATGATAAAACTTTACCATAGCTTCTGCTTCGCCTTTCCGGTGCTTTAATGGTGAACTCCTGTGCTTTGGTGGTGCCGTTGGAGGTTATTACTTCCACCGTATAGGTTCCAGGCTGTAAGTAAATGACTTTGTTTTCTGATGGCTCCACCTGCACAGCCTCCTCGCCATCTTTCTTTGCAGTGTTTATAGCAGTTTCATATGCTTTGGCATTGGCTTCTGCTACAGACAGATCATAGGTCACGTAATTCATGCCGCGTTCACTCTGGTCCTGCATTTCCTGCACTACCTGCCCGCTGTCCGTTTTGATTCGGATAATCGTGCTGCCGGACGTATTGGTGTAGAACGGGATGGTGAGTTCCGGCACAACTGGTTCGCTCCAGGCACTCCACTTCTGGCCCCAGCGCTCGTTATAGTTTACCTGCTTTAAGGCAAAGAGGTGCAGCGGCTGGTTCATGAGTTCCGGTGTTAGCTGCTGCAGATGTTCCACGTTTGACAAGTAGATGGAGCGGCCGTGAGTGCCGACTACTAAATCATTCTCCCGCGGGTGAACAACCAAATCATGTACAGATACTGCCGGCATGCCCTTGCTCATGGCTGTAAAGGTCTTACCTCTGTCCAGGGAAATGTACAGGCCATGGTCGGTGCCCACATACAACAGGTTTGGATTCTTCGGGTCCTCCTTCACCACGTTAATGGCTTCCTGCGGCAGGTTGGTGCCGAGGCGCTCCCACTTCCTGCCATTGTCTTCCGATACGTACAGGTAAGGCGTGAAATCATCCCAGCGATAGCCGTTGAGAGAAGTATATACCCGGTCCTGCTGGTGATTAGAGGCCACAACGGTAGATACCCAAAGGTTCTGTGGCAATTTATCGGAGATGCGGTTCCAGGTATAGCCTCCGTCTTTCGAAACCTGAATCACGCCATCATCAGAGCCGGTATACAGCAGTCCGAAACGCTTCGGCGATTCATCTATGGTGGTCAGAGTGCCATAGCCCACGTCACCTCTGCGGCCGCCGTTGGTCAGATCGCCGGAGAGCGTTTCCATCTCTTCGCCGCGTTTCATGGAACGGTGGAATTTGTTGGAGCCAAAGTACAGGATGTCCTGGTTATGGCGGCTCAGGTGGATGGGAGCCTCCCAGTTAAAGCGCAAGGGTGTTTCGCCTAACTTGTGGCTTGGCTTAATGAAGGTCCGCTCTCCGGTTTGCTTGTTCAGGCGGGTGTAGTTGCCGTATTGCGAGCCGAGGTACACTATGTTGTTGTCGCGCCAGTCCACCTGCACCATCATGCCGTCGCCGCCGCCAATGCGCTCATAAGGGTAGCGGCCCCTGCTCGTCCATTCTGTGCTGTACTGGTAGTTGCTGGGGCCGAACCAGGTACCATTGTCCTGAAGGCCGCCATACACATTGTAAGGCTTGGCCATGTCCACGGCCACCGAGTAAAACTGGCCGACAGCCGGGGCATTGGCATAGTACCAGGTTTTACCGTCGTCGTAGGTGATGTTGATTCCGCCGTCGTTTCCGTTTATCAGGTAGCCGGGTTTATCCGGGCTCACCCACAGGGCCTGGTGGTCGGAGTGCACGTTATCGCCCTCGATGTTGCGGAAGGTCTTGCCGCCATCTTCCGACAAAAGTAGCGGCACTCCCAGGATGTATATCTTATTCGGGTCAGTCGGAGCCACGCGCACCACGCCAAAGTAGTAGCCGTAGCTGGAGTACATGTCGTTGATGAAATCATCGTGGGTTTTTCGCCAGGTTTTGCCGCCATCGTCGGTGCGGTACACTTCGGCACCTTTCACTTCAGAGGCATAAGTTTCAGCGGTAGGGTCAGTCAGGTACTGTGATAGCGCAGCAGGTTTTAACTCGCCACTCCGAACCTTCGCTTTCAAACTCTTAGCTGTATGCTCTCTCGGAAAGCGGTTGTTGTCCAGGAACGCATTCAGGCTTTTGTCGTCCAGTTTCAGGAATTCTTCCGCTGTCATGCCCGCGAACAAATCATTGTCTAGCATTTCGAGTTTGTCAGCAGCCTTCTCTACCGGGCGGCGGTCGTAATTGTCTACCAGCGCATACATAATGTTGGGATTTCCCGGAAATAGACTCAGGCCGATGCGGCCCACATTGTCAGAATCCGGAAAGCCACTCTGGGCCGTGCTGATGTCTGCCCAGTTGTCGCCACCGTCTGTTGACTTGTAGATTCCGGACGTCTTGCCTCCTTCCACGAAGTTCCAGGCGCGGCGCTCGCGGTGCCACATGGCCGCATACACGTTGTTGGGGTTCTGCGGGTCTACCTGCAGGTCGATAGCACCGGTGTTGTCGTCGATGTACAGTGTTTTCTTCCAGGTCTTGCCGCCGTCGGTGGTCTTAAAGATTCCGCGCTCTTTATTAGGAGAGTAAAGGTGACCTACAGCCGCTACCCAGGCCGTGTTCGGGTCTGTAGGGTGGAGGATGACTTTGCCGATGTGGTGCGTGTCGTCAAGGCCCATGTGTTGCCAGGACTTACCGCCATCAGTGCTTTTGTAAACACCTACTCCGGAGTAGGAAGAGCGGCTGGAGTTACTCTCGCCGGTGCCAATCCAGATGGTTTCGTTGTTTTTCCAGTCTACGGCAATGTCGCCGATGGTCATCACCGCCTGCTCGTCAAAGAGGGGTTCAAAGGAGAGGCCGTTGTTGGTGGTTTTCCAGAGCCCTCCGGAGGCAAAAGCAGCATAGAACGTTGTCGGGTCGGTAGGCGATACCTCTAAGTCGGTGATGCGGCCGCTCATTATAGAGGGGCCTATGTTGCGGAGCTCCAGGTTGCTTACAGGCGAAGCCTGCTTCAGTTGCTGTCTTTTCTCATAAGCTTGCAGCCTTTCCTTTGCGGGTGTGGCAGTGGGCTGCTTCGTTTTCTTCTGGGCCTGCGCAGCACCCCCAAGGGCTACCAGCAGCGCTACCGAGAGTATACGCTTTTGCATTGTATCGGATTAAGAAGGAAGTTTAGATTCATTTGAGTTTCTAAAGCTAAGGATTTGCCGGGGATTTTGGAAGAGGAGGCGCTTTAGGAGTAGCGTAGCAAGTTATCATAGTCCAGAGCAACCTAAGTCAATATAGAGCACAGGGCTGCCTCAACTTACTGAGGCAGCCCTGTGCTTTTAAGAAGATAGGTGATTAAGAGAAGCTAGCTATATCTGCCTACTCATCACCATCCAAAGTATAAGGCTGCACCGTGATGGCATCGCGATACCAGGTCCGGTAACCAACCAGTTCTATATGCAGGCGGTCCAGTATATCCTTCGAGGCACTTACCTCAGCGTTGTAGGTATATTCAGGTCCAAGGCCAGGGTTCGGCACAATCACATTTCCAGGGGAGGAGTCGAACACTTTGCTCAGGTCATCCACATTTGGGGCACGGAAGCCGGTAGAACCTAAAATGGAAAAGCGCCAGTCTCCGCCCGGGAGCAGTACTGCTCCCACGTTTCCTGACAAGGCATGATGCCGCTGCGCTACCTCATCCTGAAGAAAAGGAAAATATGTTCTATCATTAAAAGCGGCATCAAGGCCTACAAAACTGTAGCGTAGTCCCTGCGAGAGCACGAGCCGTCGGTTTACGTCCCAGGAGTGGGTGAGGTAGGCGGCGGCGCTGTGCATGCTGGCACCGCCGTCGGGATAGCGGGTATCCCGCGGCTGCCGTTTTCCTGTTATGATGTTTTCTTCGTTTGCCTCAGAAATGACGTCGTTGTACGTCAACTCCGTTCCATACTGCAGGCGGTTCCTGGCTATCGTTTTAGAGAAATCTGCATTCAGACTGTACACCCACACCTGCTCTGTCTGGTGCGAAA
The DNA here is from genome assembly GCF_054779655.1 of Pontibacter brevis. NCBI lineage: Bacteria > Pseudomonadati > Bacteroidota > Cytophagia > Cytophagales > Hymenobacteraceae > Pontibacter > Pontibacter brevis. Next base: position 56,401 of record NZ_BAAGXV010000088.1, on the reverse strand, counting down.
GCCAGGGATTGCCGAAGCGGCGGTTGTGGCGGCTCTCCTCCAGGCGCTGCAGGGCCATTACCATACGGGCTTCTTCATAAAATCTGGTGGACCTGGTATGGGACAGGGTGTAGGCTGCCAGCAGGCGCTCCTGCGGACCGTAGTACCAGGCGGCATGCTTCAGTTTGCCACCGGTAAACTCGGCGAGACGGTCGTAACGCGGCACATCGGTGCTGGTGCTAAGTTGCAGGTTCAGGCTGTGGCGCAGGTGTGCAGATGGTTGATAGAGCACTTTCTGCAGCACATCAAACTGGATATAGCCCGTGGGGCGCTGCAAGTTTGGGTCGTGGTTCACCAGCATGGTGTCGCGACCAGCGATGCGGGCGGCATAATAGTTCCGCATACCCAAGTCGCCATACTTGTCCGGGCGGTTGCTGCCCTGGCGCAGGTTGCCGAAATCAGTCACCGTTATGCTCGTCAGGCTAGCCCAGTGGCGGCGACCGTAGTTAAACCGGGTGTGCACTGTTTTCTCGTTCGGAGCGGTCGCGTAGCGGGTGAAGGCGCTACCGCTGAAAGTTTGGTCTGACGTGTCTGCTAACTGCGGCTGCAGCGTGTGGAAATGCAATACGCCGCCCAAAGCATCGGAACCGTAAATAACGGAGCTAGGGCCGAAAATAACCTCGGCACGCTCCAGCATGCTGTTGTCTAGGGTAATGATGTTCTGCAAGTGGCCTCCCCGGTAGATGGCGTTGTTCATGCGTACACCATCCACCACGAGCAACACCTTATTGGCCTCAATCAAAACCGCGAATAATAGGACTTCCGCCGCCCATTTGGCTTTTCTGCACCAGCACTTTCCCTGTCTGCTGCATCACGTCGGCGGTAGTTGGCTGGCTCATAAAGCTTAGTTCCCGCCGGCTAATCACTTCCACCTGCTGCGGCACGAGCTGCTCCTCCTCCGCAAACCGCCCTGCCGACACCACCACCTCATGCAGGTTATGGCTTTGCTGTGCCAGGGTAACCTCGTAATCTGACTGCTGTAGTTGGGTAGGGGTAAGGGTGCGGGATTGATAACCGATGTAGCTGAAGCGCAATTTGTCTTCGGAGGAGTAGTTGATTTGGCTGATGTCTGCGTGGCCGCTGGCATCTGTCCGTATGCTACCGGTGCCGGAGACGGTGCTAATAGCGACACCTGTTAAAGGCTGTAGTGTGGTTTTATCTATTACCCTTACGGCTTGAGCCATACCCAAGTGGCATAGCAGTAAGAAGAAGGGCAACAGGTATGTAAATTTCTTCATTATTGTAATTCCGGACAAGTGCAGCAGGCTGAAGATGTCTCAGTAAATTAAAGAGAAGCCTGCAGAACAGGAGGTCAAAACATAATCTTCACCGCTACTGCTTCAGCTTCCGTATTCTTTTCGGGTAGAACCAGAGGGTAAAGCCTGTAAAGGTAAGCACCAGCAAGCCCAGGCCCAAGACGTTCATGCTTATCAGCTTAAAGAAGTCGCCGATAATGGAGCCATCGTGAATTTTCTCTATCCAGTCGGAGTGCCGGCGTGCCACAGAAAGCACTTTACCGTTACTGCCATCCAACTGTACCTCCCAGGAGCCCTCCAGAAAGAGCACTTTGACCATACCCTTTTCCGGCCGTGCCTCAATCCGGTCGATGGGATTGGTGCGTAGGCCTTGGGCAGAGTCGAGGGCAGCAGTAGCAAGGGTGGCTATGTTTGATAAGGGTATCCACTGTTCGAGGTTAGGGGTAGCGCCTTTTTGTGTAGGTGGCTGCAGCAGGTCCACATCCTTTTTCCAGCCCAGCAGAATGCCGGTTACGCTGCTGATTAGAACCAGCACCGCCAGCACCAGCCCGAGGTAGCGGTGGTATACGCGGTAGTCACGCAGAGTGCCCGTCAGGTGGGTGATTTTGTCTTTTGCTGATTTTGTAATACTCACGTAGTCCTTCTTCTGCTTCTGTAATGCTCCTCTTGTGATTCAGGCATTCAATATCTTACAATAGCGCCATAATTCCAATTATTTAGAGGTACAGGGGGCATGGTTAGAGTTGAAACACTGGAATTCCACAGGCGGCCGGCGCCCTTGCAACCATCTGGCTTATTTGGTGCTCTTATGGGTGAGAACCCTATGTCATTATCTATGATGAGTTACGTTTACCCGGTCGTGCAGCCTTATCCTGGTCTGGAGAAAGAAGGAGAAGTGAAAAAGGCCAGGTTGATAGTGGCGAAGAAAAGCGCAGCAGGCTAAGAAAAGAAATAGTTAACCAGTACAGAGTAGAAGCAGCACTTAAAAGCGTGCCTCCCTTCTTTTTATCAAAAGAAGGGAGGCACGCTTTCTGGAACATAGAATGGGCTACTGCATTATTAGCTCATCCAGATTTATCTGGAGTTCTTTTGATCTGTTTTCTGTTAACTCTCTCGCACAATTGGAAACCATTAGCGGCATCATAGAGCCTCCTGCGTAGAACTGCTCATAGAGCTTACAGTGACTGTCTCTTACCACCAGCCAGCTTTTCTGAGCCTTCACCAAAAGTGCCTTCTGTTCAGGAGTAAGCTGCGCCATTACTTCCTTACAAACCTGGTTCAGCTTATTGTCAGCTTCCTGAAAGGCCTGAGTGGCGCATGCGTACATCTCGGCCTGCGTCCGCGGATTATCACAGTTCAACTTCTGGGTGCCTTGTGCTGTGGCGCAGAAGGTGAAAATAAAATATAAGGGCGCTAGCAGTAGCAGCTTTTTCATTTGTACCTGGCTAAAGTAGTTGTCTATACTAAGGCAGAGGCATTAAATAAAAGGTCTTGCCTAACTGGAATTGATGCTATTCCAATTAAACAGGGCCTTTTTAAAGGAGGTAAAAAACCACCTGGATCTATTTCACAGAAGAAGTAGGAGCGGCTTCGGCCTTTTTCTCTTTCTTCTGTACACTAATGTATTCCACGCCTTTCTCCTGTATCATTTTGTTCAGTGCCGGTATTTCCTGCTCTTTCACCTGCTTCAGTTGGTTCAGCTGCTCGTCAATCTGAGCGGTTACCTCTTTCTTGAAAGCATAAGCCTGGTCAGTTGGACGGAAATCGCCGGAGCTAACCTGGCCCACCAGGTTGGCCAGCTTGTTGTTTAACCGGATAGGGAAGTTGAGCGGGTCCTGTCCGCTGCGGTTCTTTGTCTGGTACAGGGTTTCCTCAATCTTCGTCATCTTTTTCTCTAAGGTCTCCGCTGATTCGATGATGGCCTTGTAGTCCTCATTGCCTTTTAAGTTGCCAGTGAGTGTTTTAATCTGGCCGCGCATGGTCCGGATGTCTTTGATGGCATCGTGCGTTTCTGTCAGTTTGTTGCGCACATCCATCAGGAAGTCGAACTGCGCCTGCAGGTCTTCTGGTGTAGCTTTAGTGCGCGGATCCTGCAGGATGGCAAAGTTCTCTTCCTGGCTTTCCTTATTCACCGTTAGCTTTGCCGTATAGGTGCCTGGTGTAGCTTTAGGACCTTGTGTGCCGCCGCCCCACAGAATCATCCCGTCGAATTTGCTTGCTTCCGGGTAGCGCATATCCCATACAAAGCGGTTCAGGCCTTCTTTCACTTCCAGCTTGTCGCTTTTCTCTTTGGCGTTGCTGGCGTAGCTGCGAATCAGTTTGCCGTTCTGGTCCATTATTTCTAACTGCACAACCGTTGCCGTATCAGGTTTGTGTGGCAGGTAGTAGTGTACCATTACGCCGCCCGGGTGGTTTTGCCCGGCAGTTTTAGAAGGGCCCCTGCTGCCACCGTCTATCTTGTAGGTATCCAGTGGCTTGTAAAGCTCGAATCTTGAGTTCGCTGCACTGGCTTCTAACTGGTGCAGCGGCGTGATGTCGTCAATCAGCCAAAAGCCGCGGCCTTGTGTGGATGCAATCAGGTTGTCATTCTTAATGGTAAGGTCAGTGATAGACACAAGTGGCAGGTTCTGCTGGAAAGGCTGCCAGTTCTGTCCGTCGTTAAAGGAAACGTACATACCGTACTCCGTACCTGCATACAGCAGACCCGGACGCTTCTGGTCAGCACGCACCACGCGGGTAAAGTGGTTTTCCGGAATGCCATTCGTGATCTTCGTCCAGTTCTTGCCGTAGTCCGTCACCTTGTACAGGTAAGGCCTGAAATCGCCGGACTTGTACATAGTAGCGGCAACGTAGGCGGCACCCTTCTGCGTTGGGTGCGGGTCAATGCTGTTAATCATGATCCATTCCGGCATGCTCTTCGGCGTAATGTTTGTCCAGTTCTTGCCACCGTCGCGGGTAATATGCATCAGGCCGTCATCAGACCCTGTCCAGATAACACCCGGCTCCAGCGCGGACTCGTTGATGGAGAAGATAGTGCCATAATACTCCACGCTGGTGTTGTCCTTTGTGATGGGACCGCCAGATGGGCCTAGTTTGGTAGAGTCGTTGCGTGTCAGGTCCGGGCTGATAGTTTCCCAGGTCTGTCCTTCGTTATAGGTAACGTGCACATGGTTGGAGGCAGTGTAGAGTTTGTTCGGGTCATTAGGAGAGAACAGGATTGGGAAGTTCCACTGGAACCTGTACTTCATGCCTTCTGCTCCGTGGCCCATCGGGTTGTCGGGCCACACGTTTACCACACGGCTCTGGCCGTTGCTGTGATCCAGGCGCTCCAGGAAACCGCCATAGTTACCGCCATACACTACTTCCGGGTTGGTAGGATTCACGGCAATATGGGCACTCTCAGAACCTGCTGTTGTCTCCCAGTTATCATCTGTGATGGCGTATCCGGAAGAACGGTGGTCGATACGGATGGCAGAGTTGTCCTGCTGCGCGCCGTAGATGCGGTACGGGAAATGGTTGTCGGTTACCACACGGTAAAACTGGCCGGTAGGCTGGTTGTGCATGGTGCTCCAGTTCATACCACCGTCAGTAGATACCTGTGCGCCTCCGTCGTTGGCAATAACCATCCGTGACGGGTTTGCCGGGTCTATCCATAGGTCGTGGTTGTCGCTGTGCTGGGCGTAGGCGCTCTCAAACGTTTTACCACCGTCCTTGCTTCTGTGGTAAGCTACGTTCAGCACATACACTACATCCTCATCCTTCGGGTCGGCAAACACGCGGGTGTAGTACCAGGCCCGCTGGCGCAGGTTGCGGTCGTCGTTCACTTTCTTCCAGGTCAGGCCGCTATCATCGGAGCGGAAGAGGCCACCTTCTTCTGCCTCAACCATGGCATACACCCGCTCTGAGTTGGCAGGTGATACCGTTACGCCAATAATGCCTAGTGTTCCTTTCGGAAGGCCTTCGTTCCTAGATATTTCTTTCCAGGTTTCTCCTTCGTCCGTACTTTTCCAGATACCGGAACCGGGGCCACCAGACAGGAGGCTGTATGGTGTACGGCGTATATTCCAGGTGGTGGCATACAGGTTGCGCGGGTTTGATGGGTCGATAATCAGGTCAACGGCACCGGCATCTTTATTTGCGAAAAGCGTCTTTTTCCATGTTTTCCCACCGTCTGTGCTCTTGAACACACCGCGCTCTTCATTCGACTTATACAAATCGCCCATGGCGGCCACGTACACAACATCCGGGTTGTCCGGGTGAATGCGGATACGGCCGATGTGCTTCGTGTCTCTCAGGCCGGTATGCTGCCATGTTTTACCGGCATCCACCGACTTCCACACGCCGAAGCCTGATGATACGTTACCGCGCACTGTTTTCTCGCCTTCGCCTACATAAATCACATTCGGGTCGGCCTCGCTTACGGCCACTGCTCCAATCGAGCCGCCGAAGAAGCCATCAGAGATATTATCCCAAGTAGCGCCGCCATCGGTGGTGCGCCATACGCCGCCGCCCACGGAGCCAAAATAATAGAGGTTCGGCTTGCCCGGCACACCGGTTGCCGTGGCAGAGCGCCCGCCTACATAAGGGCCAATGGAGCGCCAGTTAAGGCCATTGTACAATTCCGGATCAACGGTAGCGGTGGCAGTTTTTTTGGACTTGGATTTTTGCCGCTGAGCCTCTGCCGGTTGCCCTGCCAGGAGCAAGGCCAGGGTGCCTGCCAGCAGCAGCCGTGGTGTTAGTGCAGCGCGTAGTGCTGTTCGCATGTTGTTAGTTATAGGTAAAAGAGGTTTGTGTAATATGAGCAGGCGCTGTTTGTCCTGTTTCAATCTTCAGATTTAGGCATTTTTAGACTGAAAAGCAAGAACAGGAGATAAAGAGAGATAGTTCGTTTAGCCATAAAGCGGCAATGGAGCTTGCCGGTGCAAGCTCCATTGCCGCCCTCTTCTTCAGGAGAATAAGATTTTGCTAGGGTAGCTTTTAGAACCTGAAAATAGTGTTGGAGCCTCCCACCTTACCGCCGAAGTTGCGGATGTTGTAGGTAAAAGTGAGCATGCCGTAGCGGTTCAATACCACTGTCTGTACGTCTTCGATGATATTCTCGCGGATGCTCCGGTAGGCGCTCAGGTTCTGGTCCAGCACATCGTATACCGACAGCTTAAGCTGTGCCCGGTCATCTTTCATGAACAGGAAGGTCACTCCACCGTTCAGCCTGGTATAGTGGCTCCGAAGGCCGGGTGCCATGTTGGAGTTGTACCAGTAGTCTAATGTTGCCTCCCACACCAGCTTTTTCGGCATCCGGATGATGATTTCTGAACGAGAGGTCCTGGTGTTAAACTGCAGGTTCCGGAAAGCATTGTTCTCGTAAGAGCTGCGCTGGTGGCGTAGTGTAAAGGTCTGGTTAAACTCAATCTTATCATCCAGGTTCATTCTTCCCTCCAGGGTAGGGTTCAGGCTCCAGGTCTGGCTGAAACTGCTGATATCATTGAATAGCACCAGTGTGCGGGTATAGGAAGCCCAGATAAATCCTCCAAAGGAATACTGCCGGTTGTTATCATTCTTGATGTCCTTCATGAGCCGGGCACTGCTGTTTAGCTGCCAGTTGCCGTTGGTGTTCGCGGGCCGCGACGTCTGCACACCGAAGGCATCAATGGTGCGCTGGCGGGTAACGGCATCGTTGCTGATGCTGCCATTCATGTAAAAGCTGTAGTTGATGGAGCGCTTCGTGTCGAATTTATAAAAATTGACATTGATGGAGTTGGAGACAGTAGGCTTTAGCTCAGGGTTGCCATAGTTGATGAACAGAGGATTGGTGTTGTCTATCACCGGTTGCAGGTCGGCTGCGTTTGGCTCTCTCAGGTTTACACCGTAGTTGATGTGCAGTGATTTCCAGTTGATGTTGAACGTCGGGAACACATAAAAGAAGTCCTGGTGGATGGTGGGGTTCTTCTGGAAAGTGTTGGTAATGTTAAGTGAAGTAAAACGAACTGCCGGCTGCACCGTCACTTCCTTTATCTTCCATTTGATGCCACTCGTCAGGTAGTTTCGCCAGCCAGTGCGTGTCAGCCCGTTTGAGAGCCCCGGTACCAACAGGGTATACTCGTCTGTTTCAGGATCCGCATCATAGGTTTGAAGGGCATTTTTGTCATCAAAATACTCTGAGTTGATGCGAAAGACAGCACTTACGTTTTTAAATATAGGCTCATTATAGGCCGCAGAATGGTTGATTTTGGTGCTGTAGGTGTCGTTGTCGCGGAGTTGGTCCAGGCGCGTTATCGTGGGCTCCGGGCTGTAAAAGATGTTTTCAGCATTATTTTGCTGCTCCTGCAGGATGGTGCCGTGCTCGTAAAAGCCATAAAAGGTCAGGTTTCTGCCTTTCTTCCGAAAGTTCCGGCTTAGCGACATGTTGTTGCTAAACGTCAGGTTGTTGTTGCTGTAGAACTGTCTGTTATTACTGGCGTTAATAAGCTCCGGATAGTTTCCGTATGTGTTTGTGAAAGCCATTTGGTTAGACCTGTTTTCAGCAATCGTGACATAAGGCGTCAGGGTAAAATCTGTCAGGGTATCAATCTTCCAGTTCAGTTTTCCACCTATCCTGTGGCTGTTGCTTTTGCTGTACTGGTCCCGCAGTCTGCGTGACGTGATGGTGTCCTGTTCTACCAATTGCGAGGAGTTTACCACCTGGTCCAGGTCAGCGTCAATGCTGCCGTAAAAGTACTGCAGGTTCATGATGATGCCGTTTTTGAACACTGTGTTAAAGTTAGCGCCGCCCCCCGATGATTGCTGTATGCCTTCTTCTGTTCCTCCAAACGAGATTCCATTCAGGGCAAATCCACCGTCGCTCCTGTACATCACAGAGTTAAACCCGCTTCTGTCGAAGCCTCCTATGCGGGAAATTTCCTCAAAGCCGAAGCCCGGGCGGTTCAGGTTGTTTGAGTAGCCCAGCACGCTCACCTGCGTGGTGTCCCGGAACAAGTTCAGGATACCGCCTGCTTCATAACGGTCGTCTGTACCGCCACCACCGTAAGCCTTCCCAAACATCCCCTTCTTTATCCCCTTCTTAAACTTTAGGTTAATAACCTGCGGGATCTCTATCTCGGGCATGTCCGGGTCACGGCGCAGGGCTTCCGGGTCGTTCATTACCTGCACTTTCTCGATAACATTTGCAGGCAGGTTACGGCTGGCAACTTTGGGGTCGCTGCCAAAGAACTCTTTGCCATCTACCAATATTTTGTTCACCACTTTCCCGTTCACCCTGATGTTGCTGGAACCATCTACGCTTACGCCCGGTAATTTTTTCAGCAAGTCCTCCACAAGAGCAGTAGGCAGGGTTTTAAAGGAAGCAGCGTTAAACTCTACCGTATCATTCCGCACCAGTATGGGTGGTGTCTCGGCTACAATCAGCACCTCGCTGAGCAGCATACTGTAAGCAGTCATTTTAACTTCTCCCAGATTCAGGGAGGGTTGGGCTGCAGGTAACGAGAATTCGTGCTTGTACACGCCATAGCCCATCATCGTGATGATGACTCTCAGGCGGCTGTCCAGGGGCAGGCCCGGAATCTTAAAAGTACCTTTCTCATCACTCATCCTGAAGGTAAGCAGTGTGGTGTCCTGTGCATTGTACACCGACACCGTCGCGTAAGGCAGCGGTTCATTATTAGATTCGTCCAGCACCTTGCCTACCAGTTCGCCTTTGGTGTTCTGAGCGTGTACATGTACGGGTGGCATGGCTGTAAGCAAGAGCAGGAGGAGGGGGAGGAGATGCTTCATAGTTTCTTGTTTTCATCGTGCTGCAGGCACTTGAACATAGGTTCAGATGAATTATTTAATATTACTGAAAAAACTGGATTTATCTACTACAGTGTTGGCACTTTAACTTTTATTTAACGTTCAGGCTTTTATGGGGAAAGAGTGGGTATTATGCAGGACAGATAAAGCAGGACAGCTCTGTTAATTCAATTCTGATGTACAGCGGAGGGTTTAGTTTTTTATAGGAATGGCATGCAACAAAAAAAGCCCGACCCTTTACAGGTCAGGCTTTCGAGGTGTAGGTTTTATGAACAATACACTATCGCATTAAGTCTATTCTATAAGATGTTAAAGCTTTTACTTCTAAAATTTGCAAGCACGAAGTGAAAGTGTTCCCAGTCTTTGGGTTGAGCGCCTACTCCCAAGATGAGGCCTCCCGGCCTTTAAAGCACCAATGTGAGCTATAGAACTTCAGGTTTATGAGTCACTGGACAAGCTGTTGCTACGGCAGCGTGGACAAAGTTATTATGGAAAAGCATTACAAGTGTTAACCGGCCATATTACTTATTGTTCTGGGCTTCTGCCTTAGGTTTCACTTCGGACTTTGGTTTGCGCCTGGCGGGGCTTCTTCTTTTGTCTTTACGTTTTACATAAACAGCCGAAGGGCCTTTGTCATCCTCTTTCCGTATGGTGAACAGGTCTTTCTGTGCCTTGATGAGCTGCAGTAACTGCCCGTAGCCAAAGGTGCGCGGGTCGAAGCTGGGGTCGAGCTGGCGCAGGTTTACGCCCATCACGCCCAAATGCGCCCATCCGTCCTCGTCTTCTGACATCACAAAAGCCTCTTTCAGCAGCGGTACCGGGTTTGGCGTATGCTTGGAGGAGCCGTTTTCTGGTTCCTTCTCAGCTGCTGAAATTTTCTTGTCATCAATATCATCTGTCAGATTCTCTGTGAAGATAAACACGTTGCAGGCGTTTACAAACGGCTTGGGCGTTTTGCGTTGGCCAATGCCCATTACAAAGATGCCAGCTTCGCGTATGCGGGTGGCCAGTCGGGTGTAGTCGCTGTCAGAGGAAACGATGCAGAAGCCATTCACGAACTCGCTGTGCAGCAGGTCCATGGCATCAATGATGAGCGCACTGTCGGTGGCGTTTTTGCCGACGGTGTAACGGAACTGCTGTATGGGCTGGATGGCATGGTTATTCAGGCAGTCTTTCCAGCCGTTCATTTGGGGAGTGGTCCAGTCGCCGTAGATGCGCCGGATGGTAGTGGCGCCGTATTTACCGGCCTCGGCCATTAACTTAACAATCAGACTGGGCTGCGCATTGTCGCCATCTATAAGCATGGCCATGCGCGAAGGTTTTTTTTCTCGTACTGAGTTTTTCATGTGTAAGGGTCGCATAGAAGCGCAGGAAAGCGCTTCGCTGGTTCTTGGTGGTTATTTATTATCGTTATACTGCTCTTGAGGATAGAGGTTGTTGTAGCCAAAGCTTACCATCCCTGTAATTAAAGCTTTATATTTGTTTGTTAACTATAGCAGCGGCCGAAGCAGGTGTTTATTACCGGCCTTTACTGCGGCTTTGGACATAGTACGAAAAATAAGAGTATACACAAAGAAGAACATGATAAAGTTAAAAGCAACATTATTCGCTATGGGAGTATCTTTAGTGGCTGCGCTGGGGACAGCAAAGGCGCAGGTATTTAAGGCAGAAGAGCCACTGGCGCATACGTATTCCATCGTGGCCCGCGACGCAAAAACCGGCGAAATGGCCGTGGGCGTACAGAGCCATTGGTTTTCGGTGGGCACTGCTGTGCCCTGGACAGAGGCGGGCGTGGGCGTAGTGGCCACACAATCTTTCACCAACAAATCCTTCGGCCTGCGCGGCCTGGCCTTGCTGAAAGAGGGCAAAACACCGGAAGAAGCATTAGCCATTCTGTTGGCCGATGACGAAGCCAGGGAAGTGCGGCAGGTAGCGATCTTGGATGCGCAGGGCCGTGTGGCGACACATACCGGTAAGCAGTGCATCCGCTATGCCGGGCACATTACAGGTAAAAACTTCTCGGTGCAGGCCAATATGATGCTCACGGATAAAGTATGGCCTGCCATGGCGAAAGCGTTTGAGAGAAGCGAAGGGCAGCCGCTGGCAGAGCGCGTGTTACTGGCGATGCAGGCAGCAGAGCAGGAAGGCGGGGATATTCGGGGCAGGCAGTCTGCCGCACTAGTGGTGGTGAAGGGGCAGAAAGACGACAAGCCCTGGGACGACCGCACCATCGACCTGCGCGTGGATGACCATGAGCAGCCGCTGGACGAACTGGCGCGCCTCCTGAAAGTTTACCGCGCCTATGAACACATGAACGCAGGTGATTTGGCTATTGAGAAGGGACAGATGCAGCAGGCCATGCAGGAATACGGCAAAGCAGAAGCCATGTTCCCGAACAACCTGGAGATGAAGTACTGGCACGCGATAGGATTAGCCAACAGCGGCCAGGTGGAAGAAGCTGCAAAACTGCTGCGCGAGGTGTATAAGAAGGACGATAACTGGCGCGAACTCACCAGCCGTTTACCCGAAGTAGGTTTGCTGACGGTGAGCAAGCAGAACATGGAAAAGCTGATGCGGATTAAGTAAGATATTGGAAATGAAAGCAAAAGAGGCAGGAATTATTTTCTGCCTCTTTTGCTTTTACTCTATGACACGCGGAGGCTGCTTTCAGCAGCTTTCCTGTGATTGATGAAATTTTAGTAATTTAAAGCCGCCTAAACTCACGGCAATCAAAACCTAACGCTAGCAATGCTAAAAACAAAGAACCTACGGAGCCTGATGGTAGCTGCTGCCACAGTGCTTGCTGTGCCGGCCATGGCACAACAAAACTATGCTTCCGATTCAGCTACTATCAAGAAGATTTACAATAATGCCCTTACCAGCACAGAGAGCTACGAGAACCTGCGCTACCTGACCAAGAAGATAGGCGCGCGCCTGAGCGGTTCGCCACAGGCAGCAGCAGCGGTAGAATGGAGCCGGCAGGTGATGGAGGAGATGGACCTGGACACCGTTTATCTGCAAGAGGTAATGGTTCCGCATTGGGTGCGCGGCGACAAAGAAATAGGCCGTGTCTACAATTCCAGGTTAATGGGAACGGTAGACATGAACATTGCGGCGCTGGGAGGCTCGGTAGGCACAGGTAAAAAAGGCATGAGTGCCGAGGTAATAGAAGTGCAGAATTTCGAAGAGCTGGAAAAGCTGGGCAAAAAGAAGGTGAAGGGAAAGATTGTGCTCTTCAACCGTGCCTTCGATAACACGCACGTGCAAACCATGGCAGCGTATAGTGGGGCAGTAGATCAGCGTGGCGGCGGCCCGGCGGCAGCGGCGAAACTGGGTGCTGTTGGCGTGCTGGTGCGTTCCATGGCAAACGAAATACAGGATGTACCGCACACAGGCAGCACGCGCTATGAGGAGGGGGTAGAGAAAATACCCGCAGCTGCTATCAGCACCAGAGATGCAGATCAGTTAAGCAGCCTGTTGAAAGATGACCCCAACCTGAAGTTCTACATGCGCATGACTTCCGAAACGCTGCCAGACGTGCTGTCTTACAACGTGATTGGGGAGCTGAAAGGCACCGAAAAGCCTGATGAAATCATTGTAGTAGGTGGCCACCTTGATTCCTGGGATTTAGGGGAAGGTGCTCACGACGATGGTACCGGTTGTATGCAGTCAATTGAAGTACTGCGCCTTTTCAATGATTTAGGCATAAAGCCTAAGCGTACGGTGCGTGCGGTGTTGTTTATGAACGAGGAAAACGGACTGCGCGGTGGCCGCAAATATGCTGAAGTAGCGAAGGCAAAAGGAGAGAAGCATATTGCCGCAATTGAGTCAGATGCAGGTGGCTTTACGCCACGTGGCTTTGGCATTGATGGCACAGATGCCCAATATTCCAAAGCGCTGAGCTGGAAAGCACTTTTAGCGCCGTACGGCCTGCACGACCTGACACGTGGTGGCGGTGGTGCCGATATTGGCCCTTTAAAAGGACAGGGTACTGTGGCTCTCATTGGCTTCAGACCAGATTCACAGCGTTATTTTGACTACCACCACACCGTAATTGACACGTTTGAGCAGGTGAACCGACGGGAAATGCAGCTGGGAGCTGCTTCTATGGCTGCCCTGACCTACCTGATTTCACAGTACGGATTAGATGATACAACCGCTAAGGTGCAGAAGTAAACTAAAAAGTGTTGCATCAAAAACGGCCTCTCGATGGAGAGGCCGTTTTTGTTTTAAGGGAGGGTTGATGTCTCTATGAGTTCTTGCTGCTTTGCCAGGGCAGTAGCAGGGAGCTATCGCCATAACTCAGGAAACGATAATTGTTTTCCATGGCGTGCTGGTACACCTTGCGCCAATCATCGCCGATGAGAGCGGAAACTAAAAGGAGCAGCGTGCTTTCCGGTTGGTGGAAATTGGTGACCAGGCCCCCGCATATCCGGAAGGTGTAGCCAGGTGCGATAATAATCTGTGTGCTAGCGTGCAGGTAGTTGGTGCCTTGCCTCTCCATATAGGTCAGCAAAGCCTGCAAAGCCTCCTCAGCAGCAGGTGGCTCATTCGTTTCATAAGCCTGCCACTGGCTTACCTGCAGCTCCTTTATTGGTAGCGCGGGTTCTTGCAGCACCTTCACCCCAAGCCAATACAAACTCTCCAGCGAGCGCATGCTGGTGGTGCCTACCGGTATAATGGGCTTGCCCAGCTGGCTTAGCAAACGCTGCAGCAGCGGCTTTGTGAGGTAGAGCTGCTCGGAATGCATTTCGTGCGCCTCCATCGTATCAGCTTTCACGGGCCGAAAGGTACCGGCACCCACGTGCAGTGTCAGGTAAGCAAGGGCAATGTGCTGTTCCTGCAAGCTGGCCATCACACGGTCTGTGAAGTGCAGACCTGCCGTTGGAGCGGCCACAGCTCCCTGCTGGTTGGCGTAGATGGTCTGGTAGCGGGTATGGTCTTCGGGGGTGAGGTCGCGGTTGAGGTAGGGGGGCAGCGGCAGCCTTCCGCAGCGCTCCAACACTTCGGCAAAGGGCAGTTCTGCCGGTTCCCACGTGAAACGTATCAGGAAATGACCTTCCTGCTGCGCCTCGCGCTCTGCCTGCAGTATACCACCATCAAACCGAAGCGCTATTTTTCCGCTCTTCCAGCGCTTGTTGTTACCCACTAAACATTTCCAGACGCAATTGCCGGTTTGCTGCATAGCCAATTGCACCTCCCGGTAAGGAGCCACCGGTTCCAAGCAGAAAATTTCCACAACGCCACCTGTCTCTTTCTGAAACAGCAGCCGCGCCTGTACCACTTTGGTGTCGTTGAAAACCAGCAGCGTGTGGGGTGGCAGCAGTTTCGGCAGGTCTGTGAAAGTATGGTCTGCTATCTGGCCCTGCCGGTAGTGCAGCAGCTTCGACTGGTCGCGCTCCGGCAGCGGAAACTTCGCGATGCGCTCCTCTGGCAGCTCGTACACAAAGTCTTTTATGGCCAGCTTCTTCGGGTCAATCATGGTAAACGTGTTAGTAATACTGCAAAGGTAAGGCTTGTTTTGATAAAGGCCTTACGTAAGGTACCTACGTTCTTGAGAAAGCTTTTACCACACCCACTGCGGGCAAATGGTTCTCTGAGGGTTGTTCAGCTTAATGCCCAGCACCACCTCATGGCTGTTGGCGCTGACTCTGTTCAGCTCAGATGTAGTGAAGTCATAGGAATAGCTTACGTCCAGCATCTGGTTGATGAAAACGCCTGCCATACCGGCCACTGCATCGTTGTGGCGGTAAGAGGCTCCCATCCAGAAGTGGTTACCATAAGCTGCCTTCCCGTTTACATCTACCATAAACAATCCATTTTCTGCTACTTTCATCATCACGGAGGGGGTGAATGTGATGTTGCCGGAAGCTTTTAGCCTGATACCACCCGTAGCGTAGTAATGGTGCTGAAGTGCGGCCTGTGGTCCGCTATTGTTGTTTTCCGTTTCGCTGCGCAGCACCTGCATGCTCGACAGGCCCAGGTAAAAATCTGAGCTGTAGAGCCACAAGCCTATTCCCAAGTCAAACTTGTTCATGTTGGGTGCGTCACCTGCCACAAAAGGGTCTTCGGACACCTGCATGTTCAAATCCCTTCTGTTCAGGCGGTACTGTAGCAGGCCGGCTGACATGCCTCCCGATAGGTTAATCTTTTTGGTGAGCGGCAAATGATAGGCATAGTTAAGGTTCAGGGAAAAGGTGTTCAGCAGCCCCGATTTATCCAGCTGCATAATAGCGCCTACTCCATGGTGAGGCCTTACATGAAAGCGGTTGTTCTTGTTAACTCCGGATGCGGCATAACTGCTTTTCGCTTTTGGAGATGGGACATTCCTGTCGTTTTTGTCAAGCGAGGCGTTGATGCTGGTGTAGTAGGTGGTAGGCGCTCCCTCCAGGCCAAGCCATTGGGTGCGGTAGCTGTTCCGAACGTCTACATAGCTTTCTGTACCCGCAGCAGCCGGGTTAAGCAGGAAGTTGTTCTGGATGTACTGCGTATGCTGTGGCCGCTGCTGGGCAAACCCCGTAAAGCAGAGGCAGGTAAATAATACCAGGCTGGTAAAAAACTTCATTATCATTATTTAATAAGGGTAATACTTCCTGAAACCGGCTTTTCATTCATCCCCAGGTCTATGATGTAGTAGTAGGCAGCCATGGGCAGGGGCATGCCGTTGTGTGTGCCGTTCCAGGGCTCCCGGTACCCTTTAGAGTCAAATATCTTGTTTCCCCAGCGTGTAAATATCTGCACATGGCAGTTGGGGTATAACTCGATGTTTTTGATGAACCAGGTTTCGTTGATGTTGTCTCCGTTTACTGTGATGGCGTTCGTTGGTACAATATGAGGCAATACTGTCACCGTCACCTCGGCGGTGTAAGCACAGCCGAATTCTGAGGTCACTGTTACAGTGTAGCTAGTTGTGCGCTCAGGTCTTACAGTAGGGTCCGAAATGGAGAGATGATACAAGCCGTTGGCCGGTGACCAGGAATAGCTGGTGCCACCTGTCGCCTGCAGCTTGACAGACTGGCCCTCCATTATGGTTACATCCTCACCTGCGTTGGCGGTAGATGGCCGGAGGGTGGCCGTGACTTTTGTCCTGCTGGTGCTGGCACAGCCGTTTCTACTCACCGCCTGCACATAAAAGTCTGTCGTGGTGTGCAGCGGGTTGGTCTGGTAGGTGGTGCCTTCCCGCAGAAGCTTCCCGCCATCCGGTTTGTCGTACCACCTGTACAGCATGCCTGTTGCCGGAGCGCTTACCTGTAGTGTGGCGGTCTCGCCAGGGCAAATAACCACATTTGTTGCTGTCGGTGTGGCAGGCAGTGCCTCTAACGTTATCTGCACAGTGTTACTGGTGCTTTGGCAGGACGCAGCCGCAGTGCGGACAATTCTTCTGAACCAGGTAGGCTGGTCCACCTGCCCTGGTGTATAATCCGGAGCAGTGTTAAGGCTAGGTGCAGAAGAGAAGCCTGCTGTTGCACTTGTGGTGCTGTACTGCCATTCGTATGTGAAGCTGTCGTTGTTACTGGTAAGTACTGGCCCGGTTAGTTTACCGGGGGCACTTCCTTCGCAAACTACCTGATCTCCTTTGATAGTATTCTGGCTGACATCAGGTGTAACGGTGATTTCAACTGCGTTGCTGAACACAGGAGGGCAGGGGGCAGAAACAACTACGCGTCTGTACCAGGTCGTCTGAATGAGTGGGCCCGGCTGATAATCTTTTGCTTTTCCTTTACCTGGTACGCTGATTGGTTTAAAGCCGCTGGTAGAACTGGTGGTGCTATACTCCCACTGGAAAGCATAGGTGCCGCTGCCGCCCGTTGGCTCCGTTCCTGTTAGAAGAGAAGGAGCGGTGCTGGCACAAATAGCCTGTGCACGGGAGATGGTATTGTTCCCGATAGCATCCTGCATGGTTACCTGCACGACATTACTTACCAGTTCATCATCTAAACCAGAGTTTGCTTTTCGCCTGAACCAGGCAGGGCCTGTAAGAGCAGGCGGCGTATAGTGCTGTTCCTTGTTTCCTGGACCCGGTGCCAGCGCAAAGCCTGTCTCAGCACTTCTAGTACTCATCTCCCAGGTATAGGCATAATCACCGCTTCCACCAGTGGGCAAACTTCCCATCAGGGTTGCCGGTGCCTGGCCAGCACATAGTGTCTGGTCAGCCGATATGACATTGTTGGCAAAATCATCCAGCTGGAGGGGCCTTACTTCTATGGTTTCGGTTCTGGTAAGTGTGTTGCCGCAGGCGGTAACAGAGGTAACCAGGAAATCAATCAGGTAGGAAGGTTGCTTCAGTGCCTCCCGGTCAATCGTCCAGGTAAAAGGGGAACTTGCCCGGCCACGGTTACTGCCCGGTTGAAACGTAATGTTCTGGGAACCCAACTGGAAGCCCCTCCCTGAAGCAGATAGGGAAACCTGCTCTTCGTCTGCGTCAGTACCTGTCACGTCAAAGTCAATCCGATCCCCCAAGGACACTTCAAAGACTTTTACAGGGGTAGAAAGCGCAATGTCCGGCGCATTTCCATGGCCTGTTTCTACGTTCAGGCTAATGCGCCTAACGGTCTGTTTTGGCAGGCTGCACCCATCGTCGCCATCATCACTTACTATTAAATCCAGCACAAGAGGCTGCCCGTTTGTGCTAAAACACTGATCCAGACAAAGTGTGGCTTCAAGTGTCGTGTTTCCGTTCGGAATGTTTGCGACACCACTGGTAGCACCAGACATGCTAAAAACATTGCTGTTGGTGTAATTTACAGGTTTTACTTCCAGTGTAAGGGGTTCGTTTATATCCGGGTCTGTGTATAGTATTTTAAGGCAGCGGGAATCTGTAGGGCCCATGTACAACTCCTGCTCGTTTGCTGAAGGGTTGGGACTGCCAATCTGCACAATGGAAACGATAGGATCCCCGTTAAAGCGACAGGCTTTCACCAAAAGCTGAAAGTCCCTTCTGACTTCCCCAATCTTCACGCCGTTCCGGAACTCCTGCACCCGTACGCCAAACACAAACAAACCCACAAAGCTTGGTCTCACGGTCAGCCATCCTGTGTTGCTGTCAACATTCAAGGCCGGGTTTCCCTTTATCTGGTTGTCCTTGTTATAGCCGGGAAGCCAGCTTACCTCGGGGTAAGGGGCACTTGATGCGCCAGGTCTAAAGTTTTTTGCAGTACTGTACCCATTGAGGGGAGACACCATGTCATAGACTAGCTGGTCTCCATCAGCATCAGTGCTGCCAAAATTATAGTAGAACAATTCCCCCTGGCAGGCATACTCGCTGGGCGGTGGCGTAAGTTTAGGGGAAGAGTTTACGAATGCTTTGCCTTTTGCAAAAACAGGTGGAAATTCCATGTAGATAGCAGTGCCAGCCTCAAACAGGGAGGAGATATTGTTCGCTGCATTGTTGCGACAGCAACGTTCCATTACCACGTAGTATCCATCCGGATGGTTGTACTTGGTAGGAGCCAGGTTCAAGTCTTCGTAGTAGAGGAGCCTGGAGGTTTTTAAGTTGCTGGTGGTGCAGCCCACGTTGGAATAAGTTAACAACCTTATTTCCCGGAGAGACAGTGTAAACTCCTTGACAAACTGATCGGTGTTTTTCTCAAAAACGAAAACCTTCACATTAGCTTCTTTTTGATTCTGCCTCCCATTGACCTCATCGAAATACATGTTTAAGGACAACCTGTAGTTATAGCCTGAAAGATGCTGCAACTCAAATTCGCCACCAACAATGTGTGTTGCATAAGCCTGAAGACTTAGAAACAGTGCTAAAAAAAATAGTAGTAAACGTAATATCATCCTTTTGAGTGAAGGGTGTAAATTGGGTTTCGGGTTCTAAATATAGTTAAACAATATTGTGCTCAAAATAAGGCGGGAGAATATTATTGTGCTTGTGCGGAAGTAAGTTGATTTTATTTATTAAATCATATTTCGTATGGTAAATAATGTAATGTGTGAGTGATGTGTGTAGATAAGTGCTATTGATGAAGTGGCGTGATGTGGCTGTGGTAAAACATGACACAGGTTAGGGGTGTGCAATTTTGATGTGTTGCTGGCTCGCTCCAAGAGAAGCCTTTTGTAAAGGAATGTTAATATTGTTTTAGTGATAAATTTGAACAGGGGTATTCGGTTTGAGGTACTATTCAGCCTTTGGTTGGAAAGCATCAGGAAGCGGATCTGATTGCATTACTTTTTAGCAGCGCATAAGAAGGAAAGAGAGGCAGGCACATTGGTCGGGTTGTTACCACAACCAGTTCGGGCAAATGGTTCTCTGTGGGTTGTTCAGCTTGATTCCCACCACTACCTCATGGCTGTTGGAGCTTACCCTGTTCAGGTCAGACGTAGTGAAATCGTGGGAGTAGCTGACATCAATAAAGTGATTGACGTAAATGCCTACCATGGCAGCAACCGCATCGTTGTGACGGTAGGAGGCACCAGCCCAGAACCGTTCATCGTAAACGGCTTTTGCATTTACATCTACCGCCGACAATCCTCCCGCTGCCATTTTCGCCATCACGGAGGGCGTAAAGGTCAACTCATCCGTTAACTGGAACCGAATACCGGCCGTTGTGTAATAGTGTGGTTGAAGCTCTGCCCGTGGCACACCATCTGAGCCTACATCATTCATGCTTCTTACAAGTTGCATCCCCGACACGCCTACGTAAAAGTCACGGCTGTAGAGCCAGAGGCCCAGGCCCACATCCAGTTTGTTCCTGTTGCCGCTTTCTCCTGCCAGAAAAGGGTCGTCCACCGTGATCACATCTACATCTTTCCGGCTGATCCATTGCTTCAGCATACCGGCTGACACGCCTCCTGAGAGGTTGATGCTACTCGTAAGGGGCAGGTGATAGGCATAGCTCAGGTTGAAGGAAAAGGTAGAAAGCAACCCGGATCTGTCCATCATGGCAATGGCACCTATGCCATGGTGCGGCTTCACGTAAAAGCGGTTGTTCTTATTGGCAACGGGGGCAGGCGGAGAGGACTGTGGCTTGCCTGGTTTAAACCGGCGCACATTCCTGTCGTTCTTGTTGAGGGCGGTTTGCACGCTGGTGTAAAATGTGGTAGGTGCGCCTTCCATGCCTACCCATTGGCTCCGGTAGCCTGAGCGCACGTCGGTATAATTTTCAATGCCAGCCACGGCAGGGTTCAGGAGGTAGTTGTTCTGAAAGTATTGCGTATGCTGCGGCCGTTGCTGCGCCAGGGCAGAAACACACCAACAGAAACAAAATACAATACCAAAGAAAACTCTCATGCGGCGTTATTTAATGAGGGTAATACTTCCGGAAACCGGTTTCTCTTTTAATCCAAGGTCTATGATATAGTAGTAAGCAGCCATGGGCAGCGGCTTCCCGTTGTGTGTGCCGTCCCATGGTTCCTGGTAGCCCTGGGAGTCGAAAATCTGGGCGCCCCAGCGCGTAAACACCTGCACCCGGCAGTTCGGGTAATGCTCAATGTTCCGGATGTACCATTTGTCGTTTATTTCGTCGCCGTTGAGCGTTACGGTGTTGGTTGGGTCGATGCGTGGGAGCACCGTAATGGTTATTTCGTCGGTGTAGGTGCAGCCATATTTGGTGGTGGCAGTAAGGGTGTAGGTAGTGGTCTCTGAAGGAGTGGCCAAAGGCCTGGCATCGTGCGGGTCAGAGAGGCCCGTGGCCGGCGACCAGGTATAACTAACCCCGCCCTTACCCCGCAGACCCACAGAACCGCCCAGGATAATGGTCAGGTCTTCTCCGGCGTCTACTGCAACCTCCTTTACTTCTGCCGTTACTTTTACTCGCGGGCCACTTGCGCAGCCCATGCGGTTTACTGCCTGCACATAAAAGTGGGTGGTAGCGCTAACGGGTGCTGTTTCGAAGCTGGTGCCTTTGTGCAGCAGGTTACCACCCGCTGGCTGGTCGTACCACTCCAGTTCTGAGCCGGCATCTGCAGTTGCTGCCGCTAAAGTTACGGTCTGACCAGCGCACGTAATGCCGTGGGTAACAGCAGGAGCATCCGGCAGTGGCATCACCGTTACCTTTATCTCATTGCTTACCGAAGTCTCAGAACAATCCCCTGCCTTCACTTTTCTCCGGAACCAACAGGTCTCTGTAAGGGCGGTCGGGGTGTAGTTGGCTTTGCTGTTATCGCCGGGCGCAGCCCTGAACACGCCCGGGTTGTCCGCAGTGCTGATTTCCCAGCTGTAGGTATAGGTTGTGCGCCCGCCGGTGGGCATGCTCCCTGTAATAGCCGCAGCAGAGGTGCCGTAGCAGACAGTTTGTGCCTGCGAAATGCTGTTGTTCTCAATTTTGTCCTGCTTTGTTCTTACCTCTATTATTTCGGTAGTGGTTACTGGTTTTCCACAGGTGGTAGAGGTAACGGTCAGTTCGAGTTGGTATACAGCCTGCTGAAGGGCAGCACAGTCTATCTGCCACCTGAACGATGAAACAGCCTGTCCGCTACCGCTGTTTGCCGAAAAGCTGATTTGCTGGCTACCCATGTCAAAGCCCCTGCCGCTGGCAGAGAGGGTTACATTGTCCTGGTCCGGATCGGTGCCTGTCACATCAAAGCTTATCACGTCCCCTTCGCTTACCTCAAATATCCTGTCAGGGGTTGAAAGCGAAAGGGTAGGAGGCTGATTTGGAGTCGGGTCAATAATAAAACTCAGCCGCAACGTGTCCTGGCGGGGCAGGCTGCACCCTTCGTCGCCGTCATCACTCACAATCAAATCCAGTTGATACACTTTGCCCTCCGAATCCAGGCATGGATCAAAGCAGACAGATGTTCGCAGCATATCCTTGACGCCACCTGCGTTTGCCACACCGCTGGTAAGGCCTGTAAAAGAGAAGCTGTTTTCATCAAAGTTAACTGGCTTAGCTTTAAGCGACAGCGGTTCGTCGTCGTCTCCGTCTGTAAAGAAAATATCCAGGCAACGTGCATCTGTCGCGCTGATACGGAGGGGTTGTCCTTCACTGTAATAGTTGGTACTACCCGTAGGTTTTGCATATACCTCAGGGCTTTCGTTGCGGGGGCAGTCTTTTACCAGCAGCTGGAAGTCTCTTCTTACTTCTCCTATCTTCACGCCGTCTCTGTATTCCTGGCAACGCACCCCGAAAACAAACAGCCCGACATGTGTAGGGGTGACCACAAGTTTGCCTGTGTTCCTGTCAATCCTGACGGAGGGGCTGCCTCTTATCTGATTGTTTGCATCATGCCCTGCCAACCAGTTGATTTCCGGGTAGGGTGCACTGGAAGCCGGAGGGTTTGGAAAGCCTGGTGTGCTAAAGCCGTTCATGGGCGTCACCAGGTCATACACCAGTTGGTCGCCGTCTGCATCACTGCTGCTGAAGCTATAGGAGAATAGCTCCCCCTGGCAGGCATAATCGGTAGGTGGAGGGGATTGCTTTGGAGAAGAATTTACGAAAGGCCGGCCGTTTTTAATCACAGGAGGAAACTCCACATAAAACGTTATGCCGGCACTCTCCGGCGACGCTATATTATTAATAGAGTTATTGCGGCAGCAACGTTCCCAGGCTGCATAGTATCCCTGTGGATGCGTAAAAATAGCAGGATCAAGAAATATGTCTTCGTAATACAGGATAAGGGAGGTTTTTAATTCACCGGTCGTGCAGTTGATGTTAGTATAACTCAACTGCTTCTGCTCCCTGAGAGGCAGTGAGACTGATTTTATCGCTTTGTTGGTGCCTTTCTCGAAGAAAGTGATGTAGTTCGCAGGATCCTTTGCCCCGGGTGAACCGTTGATTTCATCAAAGTACAGGTTCAGTACAAGCCTGTAGTTGTAGCCATCAACATGGCGTAGCTCCATCTCGCCTCCTACAATGTGGGTTGCAGCAGCATAGCGGGACAGGCAGAGGGCAAGGAGTAGGAGAAGTAAGCGTAGCTTCATCCTGTAGGGCTTTAGTTTTAACCTATGGCTAAATTTTTGAAACGTAACAAGATTGAATAGGTTTTAAAGGATAGCTTATTTGTATCTGTTCGTTTCCGCCTGTGTTGAAACAGCGCCTGTTTTTTTGCTTTTCGCAGGTTTTCCATTCCTTTTTCAGATATCCCATCCAGCGGCTGTTGCTGTGCAGTAAAAGGCTTAGGATGTGCTCCTGCTGCTCTTTCCTTCCTCTGTTTCCTCCTCCAGGTCGTTTAGTTCTAACGTCAGGGCCTTTACTGATATCTGCGTCTCCCGTAGTGCCAGCGCCAGCGAGGCCATAAGTAAGATGAGGCTCAGCCCAAAAAGATATTTGCCCAGTGTATTGTAGCCGGCAAAAAGAATAAACATGCAGAACACACAGCCAAAGATGCTGCAAATGCCAAAGGCCTGCATGTTTTTGATCAGATTCAGGCGTATGCGCAGGTTTTCTATCTGGCTATACACGAGGCGACTGTGCGTAGTGGCGTAGCGGGTTTTCAGGTTACGGATGAGGCTGGCCAGTGTCAGAAAACGGTTGGTGTAGGCAAGCAGCAGCAACGAGATAGCCGGAAACAAGAGTGCTGGTGTGGTGAGGGAAATCTCCATTGTTTAGCTGCAAAAGGCGCTCTATTGTAGGTTTTTCAAAAAGCCTTCGTCCAGTTGGTCTTCATCATCCGGGCCTTCCTCCTCGTTTGCTTCCCAGTCCACCTTCTGCAGGAAGGCCACACCTTCAAAGAGTAAGTCATCCAGTTCTTCTTTTGAGCCGGCATCCAGCGTTTGCTCAAACAGGCTCAGGATCTGGTCGCGCTGCTCGTTCACAAAAATCTCGTGGTACAATTGGTCGAACACAGCGATTTTCTTCTGTACCACCTTGTCTATTTCTTTTGTGCTTCGTGCCTGAAGGGCTTCCTGTAGCACGTCCAGTGCTTCTTTGCTCTTTTCGTTGTTGGACAGGCGGGTAAAAGCTTTCACAAAGGCCAGGGCCATCAGCAGGCGCAGCCGCTCAAAACGGAAGTTAAGTTCTTCTGTTACCTTTCCTGATGCTGTTCTGGACGCCTTGAAGGCTTTTTCAAAATCGTTGTAAATTCTGCCTGCCTCTTCTGCTGACACAGGTGGAGTTTCGCTTTCATAGGCTGTCTGGACTAATAGCTCTGACGCTCTGGCACTCATAGGTTCAAGTTGGATGATCGAGGAGGCAAAGGTAATGGTTTATACTTTGTCAGCCTACATGTGGTTTTATGGGCAAGGCAGCGCTGCCGTAAAGCTTACGCTCTTGAAGGTTGAATCAATTTTTTGACTTCATATCAGCATCTCTTCTATATCCGCTCTTATGAGAAGCCTTTAATGTCTTCGGCAGGTTTGTTCTTTTTCAGGATAGCGAACATTTCTCAAAGCCCTATCATGCTCAGCAGCAATCCTGGTTCGGTAGCCAAGGACAGCATGGTTATAATTTTTATAAGAACATAAAACAATTGATATCCCTTAATACGTAGATATATCAATTGTTTAATTAAAACTTCTGTAATCACCATTGCGCCTGTTTGGCTTTACCATTTGAAAACGCTTCTGGCTATGAAATTAACTGTTCCCTAAACGTTCCCGTGTTCTATAACCTTGACATCCTATTACCTGCAAAAGCATCATGGTTTTAAAACCTGGTGCCGTTCACTCTCCGGAATCTTGCCTACAACAGAAAAAGCTGTAACAGAACTGAGGCGAGAGGCAACATCAAAGCTGCTGCTAAAGCAGATGTATGAATCAATCTATAAGTACAAAAGCCATTATTTAAACCCTTATTTTATGATTAAACATTTTACCAAACGACTCATCTTTATATGTGCCGTTAGCTTGGTTGGGTTGCTACAGCTGCTCGTAACCCACAGCCTGTATGCACAATCGTCTGGCGGAGCCTGCGGGCCCACCGATGTGGAACTGGAAATCTACTCCGATTTCTGCGGCAGAAGCAACGGCTATTTTAAAGTGATTAGCGTAACCGGTGGCACTGCTCCTTATATGTATGCCAGAAACGGTACTCCCTTCCAGGCCTTTCACACCTTTGGTGGTCTGGCTCCGGGTGATTATACACTCACCGTAAAAGATGCCGCGGGTTGCACCTACTCTGAAACGGTGACGATACCCAACTATGACGGGCCAAGTGACTTTACCGCAAGTGCCACCCCCGCTACGTGTGAGGGTAGCAACGGGGAGATAACCATAACAGAGGTTACGGGCGGCACCTCACCTTACAAGTACAGTAAAGACGGTGGCACTACCTTCCAGACAGCTAACATTCTAACTGGTTTTGCAGCAGGCACGTACGCTATCACGGTGATGGATAAGCTGGGTTGTACAACAGTGAAAGAGGTTACTGTGGCCAGAGGGGAGGGTGAACAGATGCAGGTGACGGTGACACCGCTTACGAAAGCCATCGGAACGGATAATTCTGGTAGCGCTTCGGTTACGGTTGCCAGCGGAGGTACTGCACCTTACACCTACCAACTGAATGGCGGCGGCTTTACGTCTGAGCCTACTTTCAACGGATTAGCTGCGGGAACCTATACGCTGGTAGTGAAAGACAGCTTTGGCTGTACTACCGAGGTAAGCTTCAGCATCGAAAGCGCAGTTGACATTGACATTCCGAACGGATTTACACCAAACGGAGACGGTGTGAATGACCTTTGGGCTATAAAGAACCTCTCCACGCTCCATCCTAACTGCCGGGTAACGGTGTACAACCGCTGGGGAAGTCCTGTGTTTGAATCAAAAGGCTACATGCAGCCGTGGGATGGCACCTATAAGGGCAAAATGCTGCCGGATGGCACCTACTACTGCATCATCGAATTCGGTGACGCCAAGCCATCATTGAAGCAGTCCCTGACTATTATGCGTTAACATCGGCCATTTACCTATCACAGAATATTATGAAAAATTATATACTTATTTTCTGCTTTCTACTTGCAGGCTCGGTAGCTGTTGCCCAGCAGAAAGCGTTGTACAGCCAGTACATGACCAATTATTATCTCCTCAACCCGGCAGCGTCCGGAGCGGGGAAGGACCTGAGCATTAAAGCAGGCTACCGTAACCAGTGGGTTGGCTTTGAGGGAGCACCCAAAACCTTCTACGTAAGCGGTGAAACAGCTTTGTTTAAGGAAGAAAGTGTAGAAGGCAGTCCTTACCACGGCGTTGGCGGTTACGCATATACCGACCAAACCGGGCCAACTACCCGCACAGGCTTGTCACTTTCTTACGCGTACCATGTGCCTCTCAGCGAAAAGATTTACCTTTCGTCCGGTGTTTTTGCCGGGGTGCAGCAATACAGGTTCGATGCCAACAAGATTTACCTGGCAGAAGGCTCCAACGAGCGGGACCCGGTAACCAGGAGCGGCAACATGAACTCCTTTATGCCAGACCTGAGTTTGGGCACTTACATCCACTCCGATAAATTTTATGCCGGTGTTTCTATTTTCCAGGTGCTGGGAAACAGGATATTTGATGCAGGTGATGTGGAGGACCCCAGCCGCCTTGCCCGGCACGTGCTGGTATCCGGGGGCTATAACCTGGATGTGCACAGCAATGTCACGGTGACGCCTTCTGCCTTGCTCAGGTACGTGAACGGTGCCCCGCTGCAGGCTGACCTGAATGTGGAGGGAGCTTACCATTTTACGGATGGTACTAAATCAAAATCTGATAACATGGTGTGGGCGGGTGTTTCATACCGTACAAACGATGCAGTAATAGGCCTTATGGGCCTGCAGTTTAAAGAGCAGTATCAGTTAAGCTACTCCTACGACATTACGACATCGACCATGCGAAACTACAGCGCAGGCACGCATGAGATCATGCTGGGGTTCCGGTTACAATAAGTAGAATTTGTTATACCCATTTAAAACAGGAAAGCCAGCGCCTTAGCGCTGGCTTTCCTGTTTAAGAGCCTGTGGGAATGATTGATGCTGTCTAACCTGCCGTGGCTAAAGCTTATGTCTTGCCAACACACCTATAGTTCTATAGCTTCTGCCTGTGCTCTCTAGGCCGAGAGGCCTCGTCTTCGGGCATCGCGCTGTGTAACTGAAGCTGCCGGGGGTAGGGGCCCTCTACTCGCTCTGCTCGGGCTGCCTCACTGCGTGCGGCACCGCAACATTTACAAGGCGCTCAACCCAAAGACTGGAAACTCCTTCACTCCGTGCCGACAAATAGTAAGAGCTACACTTTTTTGGAAGGAGCTTAACCTCATTCGGTACTATCAGGCATAGTTTATAAAACAGGAAAGCCGGCGCATTTGCGCCGGCTTTCCTGTTTTATAGCATTCTGTTGCTGCTGTTAATGAGCTGCCTCCTCCGCGCGGGCAGAACGGCCGTTGATGATCTGGCCGAAGAAGATACTGTTCAGGAACAGTTTATTTGTGCCGTACCAGAATGCCCGGAAGTTCGGGTTGTCCGGCATGGCAATTACTTTGCCATTACCCACTGCCGACACATCTACAGCGGCTGAGTTCTTCAGCAGCTGCAGGTTTGGCTTAGAGATATAACCTGCCATAAGCGGGTTGGCCGTGTACATCACCGGGTTAGCATAAGGGCTTTTGGAGCGCTCCATAAACAGCGTATTGCTCCGGAAGATGGGTAGCTGCGCATCGGTGTAGCCATAAGCCAGCGGGTGCGTCAGGTCCAGCTTTGTTTCGAAAATAGCGCCGCCGATTATCTGGGCGCCGGTGGTATTGGCCATGTCAGCGTATGACTTCTGGTTTGCTGTGTCTGACGGGCTTTTTTTGAAGCTGATGTTGCCGATGCCGTTATCTGCCAGCCATTGGGCAGCCTCTCCCATACCTACCACAGTGCCGCCCTGCAACACCCAGTTCCGAAGCTTGTCTTTCGAGATGCTGTTATAGTTGCCGTCGGCCATCACTATCACATTGTATCTGTTCAGGCCAACCCGGTTAAAGTCGTTTGTCTTCACCAGCGTGGGCTTCATATCGAAGCGGTTGTCCAGCAGGTGCCAGGCTTCGCCCACATCGTTGCTGTTTACACCGTCGCCTATCAGCATCAGTATCTTCGGCTGCTCCAGCGTCTGCATCATCGGGCTTCCCAGCTTAATGCCCTGCGGGTTAAGACCAGTGTTCAGGGCATGCACGCGGATGCCGTTATTTGTTGCTACCTCCTGTAGTACTTGCTGTAGTGCTTCTGCACTTATCTGTTGGCCCGTAACGGGTATCAGAATGGTGCCATAGTCAAACTGCTTGCCTTCCGCTGTGGTGAATTTATCGGTGGCTACCCTGGCGGTGATGCCACGCTCAAGCAAAGTGTTCAGTGCGCGCGGGGCGTAATAATCATGCCACTCAAAAGCATAAGCATAGTCGCTCTTGCCGCCTATTATTTCTCCCTTCGGAAAAGTAGGTTCCTCTACTTTCTGGCCCAGTTGGTTCTGCTTGAAGTTTCGGGATGATAGTGCAGCATGTTCTAAGTCAAAAGCCAGTGGGAAAGTCCAGGCAGAGATATCGTAGAAAAGGCTGTCTTGGAATGTGGTGCGCTTTTCAAACATCGCCTCAATCAGCTTATACTGTGGCTGCTCCGTCGGTATGATATAGGCATTCTCCGGCGTGTAAGTTAAATTGTCGATCCTGAAAGCTTCTTTCGGGCGGTATACTTCTATCTGGTGCTGTTTGATGATTTCGGCCAGGTGGTAAGCCCGGGCCTTGTCTTTTTCTGAGCCGAATACATACGCCTTTGTGGCTGCCTTTTTTGCCTCGTTCATCGCGTCCTTGTAAAAATTACGCTGATGCGCCAGCAGCTCTTCACGCATAGCCTGTGCGGCCTGTAGTGTAGAGAGGGTGGTGGTAAACTGGTTACGGATGGTGAACGGGAACGTCAGCACACCATTCTGGCTTTCCTGCGCATGCCCCCTGGAGCTGGCCTGCTCAAACAAGATGCCCACAGCGCCATTTACATCTGGGTAAGTAGAACCCTTGCCGTAGTAAAAGTCATCGTAATTCTCTTCCGTAAAGTAAAAAGAGCCGATCTTGTCCAGTGCCTTCGCATGGAAGTCGCCAATCTTTCGTGTCAGTTTAAAGTTATTTTCCGGTGTGAGCGGGTGGTTGCGGCTCGGAATGCCCGGCTGAAAGAAGAACGTGGAATTAGTTCCCATCTCATGATGGTCTGTCAGCACATTCGGCTTCCACTCGTGGAACTTCGCCAGCCGCCCCTTCGACTCCGGGTGCTGCAGCGGCAGCCAGTCTCGGTTCAGGTCGAACCAGTAGTGGTTGGTGCGGCCCCGCGGCCATACTTCGTCAAACTCCGCGCTGTTGGCATCTGTCACCAGGTTCTTGCCCCGGTGCGTGTTCACCCAGCTGGCAAAGCGGTTCAAGCCATCCGGGTTAATAGACGGGTCCAGCAGAATAACTGTCTCGCTCAAAAGCTTGTCTATTTCAGGTCCCTGTGCCGCTGCCAGGTGGTAGATGGCCAGCAAGGCGGCATTGCTGCCACTAGGCTCGTTACCGTGCACGCTGTAGCCCATCCACACCACAGCAGGCATATTACTGATGTCCACGCTGCCCGACTGTGCTGGTTCTGTCAGTTTTTTATGCTGCGCCTTTAGCTGCTCTATGTTGCGGAGGTTTTCCGGTGAGGTGATGGTGAGCAGGTACAGGGGGCGGTTCTCATGCGTGCGGGCATATTCCACAAGCGTCATCCTGTCTGACAGCTCCGCCATCTGGCGCACGTACATCGCCAGTTGATCGTGGCTCACATGCCATTCGCCCACGTTATAGCCCAGTATATCTTTAGGAGTAGGAATGTTGCTGCTGTATGAAACATCAGCCGGCAGATAATAAGACAGACTGGTTTCGGCCTGCTGTGCCACCGCCACCGGGCCAAGGCCCAGCATAGCCGCTACAGCAAGTATGCGTAGGTTTTTCATGTATAAGGGTGAAGAGTAGGTAATTTAGATTAATTTATATCTGCAATTTCCTCATTTATAAAGGCTTTTGCAAATAGGAAGCCCCTTATAAGGAAAGCTTCTGTGCCGAAAGCTGTGAATTGGGTAGAAACAGTTAGCGCAGCAGGTGCTTTGGGTCTGTTGCTGTAGTGCTGCCTTGGCAGGTGTTCCAGCATTTAATGGTATTTGATTCTGCCTAAGCTGCCTGCAGGTAGTATCAATTCACATGAGGCTAAAGCTTTAGCACGAAGTGAAGGTGTTTCCATTCTTTGTGTTGAGCGCCTGGGGGTAGGGGCCCTCTATTGTATTTGTTGCGGTGCCGCACGCAGTGTGGCAGCCGAAGCAGCGCGAATAGAGTGCCTCTATCCCCGGCAGCTTCAAATACACAGCGCGGTGTACAAAGATGAGGCCTCTCGGCCTTGAGAGCTAAGATTAAGAAAGAGGAATTTGTAGGTCTACTGCTGGAAGAACTATAATTACGTAATTACGGCAGCTTAGACAGAAACATATACTACCCCTTGCTGTTCTAAACTATGGAATATAGTTCATGATAAACGGTATAATATAAAATATCCTTACGCGGATGACAGAAGAGTGTACAGCTTTACCTGTTTTGATGAACCCTCTTTTTAACAGGCACAATAGCAAGAAAACTTCAGGTATGTGTAACTTATTTGTTCACACGGGGACGTGTAGTGCCGGCAGCTACCTTTCTGCGGCTTCCCCTAAAGCTCACGAAATAGAGTGCAAAGCCAGACAGGATGGTGACCATACCCACCACAGAGAACAGGCGCAGCAATATGTTCCCGAAGTTGTCACGGCCTTGGTAGTCCATCGTGTGCAGCATCCAAAGGAAATCGAACAGGCGCCATTTATTGTTCCGAAACTTCATGACCTCGCCCCGTTCACTGGCTACATACACGGTAGTGTTGGTGGGGTGCTGCATCGTAACGGCATAGGCAGGCAAGGGACTCTCGCGGTACTCATGGTGCTGCCCGACCTGCCCCTCCGTCAGGTACTCCACCTGTTGCACGCCTACCGCTTCGCTAAAGCTGTTCCGGGCCATCTGCACGGCCTCCTGCTCTGTGAGACTACCGCGCAACATACCAGTTCGCGCCACAGCCAGCTGTGTCTGCGGCATGGCTTCCCCTTCATGGTTCGCAAAGTAAATTACCTGATAGGCAGGCTCACCTAATATCTCGATTAACCTAACTGATTTCACGGAGTCTGCGCGGGGCAGCAGCGCCAGCACCTGTGCCGGGGAGGCCAACGCCATCTGGCTGCTGAAATTTGCCGGGGCTTTCCGCTGAAAATCCCCGTGTATCTCCTCTATATCTGACCAACTGAAGTACAAACCGCCCAGTGTCCAGAAGATAAACTGGATGCCGGTGAAAAGACCTAAGTAGCGGTGGGCTCTGCGGACGCGCAGGTGTGTTTTACGGTTCATAAGGTAAGGATTTAAGCAAATATACCAGAAACACTATAAAATTTTTGACCCTCTTTGTTAAATTTTTATGCCTGTTGACCCGCTCTACAGCAGCTTCTGCAATGTTTTTTACCTAATGATATTTTTTATTGTAACATTTGGTGAAAATTTTTTCTCACTGAGTGTAACAAAATCCATTATTAGCTGTACAAGTATCCTAATAAAGGAATATATTATATATAATAACTAATATATTTAATTTGAAAACACTTTTACCAAGCATAAAAATCAAATGAATCATCCAAAAAGGCAATGTGCTACGCCACGTTACCTAAGTCCGCCTTATTTTCTGCCTAAATAATACAGTTAAAATACTGTGTTCTAGTTTGTAATGCAATGGATGCTGCTAAACCCGCGCTGAAATTACATTATCAGTACCTCTTTTGCCCCTCTGTAAAGCTAAATATAGCTTTTGTTAAATATAAGAACCTATTAATACCACAAAACCCGAGCAACAAGCTTTAAAACCCTAACCCTATTTTTATGCAAAAGAATTTTACACAATTGATTGCGCATTTTCTGAGTGCAAAGAGGTATACTGTTCCGGCAGGTATCTTACTGTTAGTTTTAGCAACCTCATTTTATGTATGGGCGGCTGTTGGTGTGACGGTCTCAGGAGGTGCGTCTTTTCCTATTTCTGCGGATTTGGCAGCTAATAGTGATAGCCCAAGTAAGGGCTTTACATTATTAGGAGATGTTGTAATACTAGAAGGTGCTGACGGAGACTTTTCGAGTGGCGGAAATCTCGTACTAACAGCTCCATCTGGCTGGACTTTCAAGCAATCTGGTGTTACTGGAGCTGTTGTAAATGGAAATCCTAATACAGGTAATTCGAATACAAACGTTGCAATTAATAATAGTAGTGTATCTTATACAGCTACAACTATTACAATACCGTTCACTGTAAATGGTACTAATCAGCTTGACAAAGTAACAATTAGTGGAATTGAAGTTCAAGCTTTGAATGGTGGCAATATCCCTGGTTCAGGTAACATTACAGTTGGCTTGTCTAATAATGCTGTTGTATCAGGTCTGCCTACTAATATCGATAGAGCATTATCACAAGTGGCTGGCGCTGCCAGAAAAGTAGGCTTCACGACGCAACCTGGTGGAGCACTTATTAATGCAAGCTTAAATCCACAGCCTGTTGTAGCTATACAGGACCAGTTTGGCAACACAGTGACAACTGCAACCTCACAAGTGTCGCTTACGATTGGAACAAATCCTCCAGGGGATGGAGTTTTGGGTGGTACTGCAACAGTTGATGCGGTTAGCGGTGTAGCGACTTTCTCTGATTTGAATATTGACAAAGCCGGAACAGGCTATACATTGATAGCTTCCAGCGGTACATTGACGGCTGCTACAAGTAATACTTTTACTGTAAATAATCCCCGACCTGTTATAACTGCAGTTAGTGGTTGTTTATCTGCTGGTGATCCAGCAACACCAGTGACAATCACTGGTGAGAATTTTGTTTCCGGTGCTACCGTTACTTTTGGAGGTATTTCTGTAACAGCCATTGTTGAAAGCTCTACCACTATAACAGCTACTTTGTCAGCAGAAGCCTTAGCTACTTCTGGTAACAAAAACGTGGTTGTCACAAATCCTACTCCTGCTAGCAATAATGGGGTGTCTGAGCCTTTTTCTAAACAGGTATTGTCATTAATAACACAAGGTATATCCGGAACTTCTTCTGTGTGTGTGGGCCAAACTGGTGTTAATTACGCTGTATCTACTAATTCAGGTGTAAGTAGATATGAATGGAGAATTGATTCGGGAGATGCTGCTATCGCTTCGGGAGGAGATACAAGAAGTGTACGTGTCAATTTCGGAAGTACTGCAGGTACAGTGGTAATCTCACTGGTAGCCTACAACCAGTGTGGTAAACCTGGTCCCCCTTCTTCTATAACTGTTACTGTTAACCCGCTCCCAACAGCTGTAATTGAAGCTCCTAGTACTACGGAATCCTGTGTGGGGAGCCCAATCACTCTTACAGCAACACCAGTAGAAGGAGCTACTTACCAGTGGTTGCTTAATGGAACAGTCGTTAAAGACTATACTACTGACAACTCTTATGCTGCAGGTGCCTCTGGTAAATACCGTGTAAGAGTAAAAAGCAGCGCAGGCTGTACAGCCATATCAGGCGAAACCAGTATAACTATATACCCATTACCAACAGCTACTATTGCAGAAGGTGCTACTGCCACTTATTGTGCAGGTGGCTCCACAACACTTACTGCACAAGAAACCGGAACTGGCTATACTTACCAATGGTTTCTTAATGACTCAGCACTAGAGAATGGAACGTCAAGTACTTTAACTGTAAGCGCAGAAGGTGATTATAGAGTACAAGTTACCCGAAATGGCTGCAGCACAATGTCTGAGCCTACTACCGTAACAGAACTCCCACTGCCAACAGCTGAAATAACTCCGGCATCTTCAACTGAGTTCTGCGCCGGCGGCTCTGTAACTCTGAATGCCACGTCTGGTGAAGGCTATACTTACAGGTGGTTTGCTGAAGGAAGCACTACGGTGTTGGATTCAGATGCTAGCTTTACTACTTCTACACCAGGAAATTACTATGTTGAGGTAACCGGCAGCAACAACTGTACTGCTACTTCTGCCTCGGTAGAAGTAATAGTGAACCAGTTGCCTGTGGCGACCATTACAGCAACGGGCCCTACTGATCTTTGTGCAGGAGAATCAGTAGTACTAAACGCGCCGGAGGCTCCGGATGGCAGTACGTACAGTTATGAGTGGCGCTTAGAGCAGAATGGCAGTACAACTGTAGTAGGTGGTAATAACCGAAGCATTGAAGCCGCTGACCCAGGTACCTATACAGTGAGGGTAATCAACACAGTGACTCTTTGCGAAAGTACGTCTGTTGGAACTGTGGTAAGAGAAGGCTCTTTGGAGTTTGCCATTTTTACCTATACAGGTCCCACAGAATTTTGTGAGGGCGGAGCATTGCAGTTAGATGCGATTTTACCTCCGGAAAGCCAAACCTATGAGTACCGTTGGATAAAAGATAATGTGACAATAGTTGGTGAAATAGGCAGTAGCTACACCGTTACTACTACAGGTACATACCAGGTAGAAATCACGGAAACCAGTATTGAGAATGAATGTGTAAGACTTTCTGATCCCTTACAGGTAACTGTAAACCCTCAGCCAACGGCCAGTATCAGCGGGGATCCACAATCCTTATGTGCTGAGGCTGATGGTAGCACCAGTTTTTCTGTCAGTGGTACGTTTTCTGGCGGCACAGCTGTCTGGAGTTCCGATAACACAAACTTTGCGATTCAAAACCCTGTCTATGACACTACCACGGGTGTAGCAACAGCAACTGTAGTGGCAACAGGTTCAGGCGATGCGACTATCTCCCTTACAACCAGCAGCACAGTAGCAGGATGTAACGAAGCGGCCGATGCTGTAGTACTTAACGTCAAACCGCTACCAACAGCCACTATTACTCCACAAGGAGAAACAACTTTCTGTGAGGGAGGTGAGGTTGTATTGAATGCGCCAGAAGGAACGGGTTATACTTATCAATGGTATTTGGAAGGAACTGGCCAACTAAGCGCAACCGGAAGTAGCTATACTGCCAGCCTAGCAGGTACTTACTATGTTCAGGTTACGAATAACCGCTGCATGGTACAGTCAGAGCCTGTAACGGTTACTGTTAACCCACTCCCAACAGCTACGATTCAGACAGATGGCCCCCTTGCTTTCTGTGAGGGCGGCTCTGTAACACTTAATGCTGTATCTGATATTGGCACAAGCTTTGTCTGGTTCAGAGATGGAGCGCAGGTGGGAACAGGTGCTGCATTTACTGCCAGGGAAAGCGGCAGTTATACAGTACAGGCAATTGTAGAAGCCACTACCTGTAGTAACATATCTGCGGCCACGGTAGTGGACGTTGATCCGACTCCTGACGCTACTATCACAGCTACAGGCCCAACAACTTTCTGCCAAAACGAATCGGTGCTATTACAGGCTCCCTCTGCTCCGGAAGGACGAACATATTCCTACCAATGGTTTAACGGCTCTACACAGATTGCTGTAGATGGCACCAGCCAAACCTATCAGGCTACTGAGAGTGGTAATTATACAGTGCGGGTAACAGACACCAGCACCTCTCTCAACTGTAGTGCGACAACATCTGAGCCTGTAGCTGTAACTGTAAATCCATTACCGACAGCTTCTATCACATACACTGGTTCAACAACGCTCTGCCAGGGAAGTGCATTGTTGTTAACTGGTAATTCTGATACTGGCACCAGCTTTATATGGTATAGAGATAACGTACAAGTGGCCACAACTTCAACATATTCTGCTACCCAGTCTGGTAGCTATACTGTCCGAGCTATCAATGGCAACAACTGTATAAGCAATATGTCAGCTGCAGTTCAGGTTACTGTGAACCCAGCAATCACTGGCAACACCATAGCAAGCGATCAGACAGTATGT
Organism: Pontibacter brevis; assembly: GCF_054779655.1. NCBI lineage: Bacteria > Pseudomonadati > Bacteroidota > Cytophagia > Cytophagales > Hymenobacteraceae > Pontibacter > Pontibacter brevis. The sequence goes on along the minus strand of NZ_BAAGXV010000088.1, from coordinate 20,559 downwards.
TCTGGAGGTACCATTGCGGCACTTGGTCAGGCATCAGGTACTAGTCTTGCTGGTGGCGCTACGCCTTATCAGTACCAGTGGGAGCAAAGAATAGGTACATCAGGCGCCTGGTCAGAAATTTCTGGGGCTACAGCTGCTTCCTACACTCCTCCGGTGCAGACAGTAACTACTGCTACCACCTTCTACTATAGAAGAATAGTGAGCGGCGGCGGTTGCTCCAACACCAGCGAACCTGTGTCTGTGACAGTGAATCCGCTTACTCCTGCCAGCATCTCAGGTGTGACGGATGGCGCTACTTATTATACAGGGCAAAGTAGTATTGCACTTGCAGGAAATCCTACAGGAGGCACGTTTACCGGACCGGGTGTAAGCGGAAGTGTTAGTGCAGGCTTTACCTTCTCTCCTTGTGCGGCTGGAGTGGGTATACATACACTCACCTATACATATAAAAACTCAGCAGGATGTACAAGTACAGCACAAGTGCAGGTAAATGTAGTGCAATCAACCTACAGAGCTGTTATCAAAGCGGATCCGCATCCTTTCTGTCAGGGAACAAATGTAACTTATACAGCTACAGTGTACAGAGATCTTGCTGAAGGGGATATTATTTACCCATACCTGGTGAATGAAAAAGGTGAACCTGTAGATAAAGCAGGCAACCTTATTGAGCAAGGAGCGGGTAAATTCCCTGTAGCAAATGACAAATATCCATTCCCTGAGAATACACCAGAATCTATAAAACTATTGGCTTACAGATTCTTCCAGCCTATAGTCAAAGAAGGGGTGCCAACCGCTAATTTATCTGGCGTAACGTATCAGTGGTTAAAAAATGATAAGAACGAAAGAAAAAATGACCAACCTACAACTACTGATGCTGGTTTGTCTTCGCAAGATTATTATAGTGTTCGCGTAGAAGGCACTGCATGCGATATACCACTTGTGTTGAATTCAAACAGGATGTACAGCGCAGAGATACCTGGTTACACAGCAACATTGGCCGCTAGTCCAAATCCTATATGTAAAGGAGATGCTGTGCTTCTCACAGCAACACTTGGCACGTTTGATTGGAGCACTGCTAATACGCAGTTTGAGTTTGTGTTAACAAGAGATAAGACTGAATACATTTTAGGAACTGTACCATATTCAGGAACAAATACAGTTGAGTTAAGTACTGATGCTACTGCTGTTGTTGCGGGTGGCTTTATAGACGGAGATAAGGTGTTCCTGAGGTTTAAATCTGATGTTGATTCATACCAAGCCAGTACCAAATGTGCCGGAACAAATGTATCTGCTCCTATCACTATAAGAGTTAATGATATCATATCGGCAACGGCTACACCGGATTCTGATGTAATCTGCTTAGACGGGCAAGTAAGCTACTCTGTTTCTGCTACTAAAACGGGCCCTGCAGCTCTAAGCTACACTTGGACTTTAACAAATGAATCTGGAGTTGTGACTTATACAGAAACAACTTCAAATGGAAGTATAACCTTCAGCAGTCCTGCTACTTCTACACCAGGTGTTTATGATGTGAATGTGACAGTTTCAAATGGGTGCGAAGATATACTTGTGCTGCTAGGAACCCTGACTATCAGACCAGCATTAACCCAATTCACAGTTACAGGTGGTGGTAGCTACTGTGAAACCGTTCCTGAGAACTTCCCAATCACGCTTTCTGGCTCTGAAGCAGGAGTGGATTACACGCTGTGGCGAACAGTGGATGGAGTCACAGACTGGGTGCAGACAATAGAGGCTGGTACTTTTACAGCAGGAACTCCTATTGAGTTTAGGGAACAAACCATACCAGGTACCTATACTGTAAGAGCAGATTATGATACAGAACCTCTTTGCACTATAGAAATGACAGGCAGTGCAACTATCGAAGCAGAAGAGCCAACCATAACAGCTTATGGTGACCTGACCGTTACCTGGACAGATGATGACCTGGACCAGTGGATAGTGGTAGCATCAGAATATTCTGAAAGTTATGGAGCAAATCCAATCTTCAGATGGTACACCAGGACAGCTGCTTCACCCGAGAATCCATGGACTTATACCGGAGCCAGCACTACTAATACACTGATTGTTGATAACCCCACTGAGGATCTGGAAATAATGGCGGAGGTGTTAACAACTGATGGAACATGTCAAATGTTTGTCTTAACCAACATCGGTGTAGTTCCTCTCCCAGTAGAGATCATCTACCTGAACGCCAGCAAGCAAGGCAACGATGTGTTGCTGGAATGGGCGACGGCGTCGGAGCAGGACAACAAAGGCTTCGAGGTGCAGGTGTCTGAGGACGGCTTGAACTACAGACTGCTGAGGTTCGTGCCAAGCAAGAATGGCAACTCCAATACCAAACAGGTGTACGCCTTTACGGATAAGGAGAATGGCAAGAGCGGCACACGCTACTATCGTCTGAAGCAGATTGACCATGCCGGAACCTTTGAGTTCTTCGGTCCGAAAGTGGTGACGTTTGATGCCGTAGCGAGCAAGGTGATTGCCTTCCCGAACCCGTTCCATGATGAGGTAACACTTGATATCGCTTCGGAGACGGATGGCGAGATGCTGATTGTAGTAACCGATGCCATTGGCAAGCAGCTGATGGAGCGAAAGGTGAAGGTAGAGCGAGGCTTCACTACCGAGAAGCTGAAACTGGACGCGGGTTTGCCGAACGGCCTCTACATCATCAAAACACAGATTAATGGTTACACCCAGTTTATCAAAATGGTGAAAGAATAATGCATCAAAGAAACTAATAGGGTTTAAAGCTGAAAGAGCCGGGTATTTTACCCGGCTCTTTTGCTTTTAAAGAATATGCGTTGGCGATACGTTCAACAGTGCACCTACAGCACCGGTGCAAGGAAGCATACCAGAGTAGCATCTCCTGTATCAAATCAACGGGATGGCGCTGTATGGAGGAAGGCTTTCATGCGAGCGGCCCCTGTTTTGAATCTTTGGAGAACGAAACCTTTGATTGTTCTCCCCATAAAACTCAACCCGAGCACAAAACTTTAATGAATAAAATAATCTATTAGTTGTCTTATATCAGTTTATAATATCACACATTCATTCCAAAGCGCTTTAGTTTCTTCTCCTTCTCAAACCACTACATCTTTTACCGTTTTAGTGTAAAATAATACTGTCCTGTTATCTAATTGGATCCTGTTTTGTTGGAGGCAGCAGGTAAAAAAAATAAATAATAATTTAAATATACATATTATTAAATATTCTTTTTATTACCTTTAACTCGTTGTAGAACTAAAAAGTGACAAAATATGAAGGATAAAGCTTTGAGAACAAAGATATACCTGAACATGCCTATCTCTACCGCCTAATCATTTAGCCAGTTCATTTTTAGGTCAACAAGCCATGTAATTAAAGCTAATCAACCCAGCTTTAAAGTACATAGCTCAGCCTCTTATGCCCCTCTGTAAAGCAAAATGCAGCTATTGTTAAACTTAAAGATTCTTTAATACCACATCTACCCTGGCAACAGGCTTCAAAACTCTAACCCTATTCTCTATGCAAAAGAATTTTACAAAGTTTATTGTGTATTTTTTTAGTTCAAGGAGATACACTGTTCCGGCAGGTATCTTGTTGCTGTTTTTGGCAACCTCATTGTATGTTTGGGCGGCCGTTGGCGTAACAGTTTCAGGAGGAGGGACTTTTCCAGTTTCTGCCGATTTAGCTGCCAATGCTACGCTTACAACACCTGCTTACACTCGGGTAGGGGATATTGTGATACTTGAAAACCTTGATGGAGATTTTTCTAGCGGCGGTAACCTTGTATTGACAGCTCCATCTGGTTGGGTTTTCAAGCAGGGTAGTGTTACCGTAACTGTAGTTAATGGACTTTCCACAACGGGTAACTCTGGTACAAATGTGTCAGTTGTTAATCAAAATGTTACATACCCAACAACAACTACAATTTCCATTCCTTTCACGGTAGATAAAACGAATCAACGCGATAAAGTAACTATAAGTGGAGTTGAAGTTATGGCCTTGAATGGTGGAAACATACCTGGTTCGGGAAAAATCTCCTTTAGTTTAACAAATGGTGCAGTAGTAGCAGGCTTACCTGCTACACTCGATCAGATATTGTCCCAAAAAGCAGGTGCTGTCAGAAAGGTAGGTTTTACTACGCAACCTGGAGGTGCACTTATCAATGAAAGCTTGAATCCTCAGCCTGCCGTAGCTGTACAGGACCAGTTTGGAAACACCGTTACATCATCCAATGCGTCCGTTACTGTTGCCATTAAGAACAATGCTGGCGGAGGTACTTTGAACGGTACAAGAACAGTCACTGCATCGGTAGGCGTTGCAACCTTTTCGGACTTAAACATTGACAAGGCAGGAACAGGTTATACTCTTGAAGCCACAAGTGGTACATTAACCTCTGCAACAAGTACAGCTTTCACTGTTTCAAACCCCAGCCCAACAATTTCCAACCTCTCTACAAATTGTAAAACAGAGGGCGATGCTGCCTTTACTCTAACCGTAACAGGTACAAGTTTTATAAGTACATCAGTAGTACAAGTTAACGGAAATGACAGAACTACAAAATTTATTAGTGCTACGAGTTTAGAAGCGGATATTACTGCCGCTGATTTAGCCAGTGAAAGAGATTTAGCATTAACCGTAGTGAATCCAGGACCTGGCGGTGGCACCTCATCTTCCGCTACGTTATCGGTGCGTCCCAACTTTAGCCATGAGCCCATTACAGGTGAGGCGGAAGTTTGTGCCGGAGGAGAGGTTACATATTCAGTACGATCAGGATTTACAAATTATATTTGGAGTGTTTCTTCATTAAATGGTGTGACTCTTGTTTCTGTACCCAACATCCCACACTCTAAAATTTTAAGAATTTCTCCAGAAGCTTCTGGCACAATTACTATAAGTGTAAGCGCAACAAATGACTGTGGTTCTGGTGTACAGGGCATAACAACAATGGACGTTCTTGTGAAGGCTACACCTATTGCAGCGATTAAACCAGGAGAAACGGCATATTGCCAGGGCGGTAGTTTAATTCTCTCGGCAGTTGATCCAGGTGATGAGGCATCATATTCATACCAGTGGCTTATCGTAAATGCTGATCTGTCTACTACTCCAGTTGGTGCTGATGCACCAAGCTTTCCTGTTACTGCCCCTGGTACGTATGCAGTAAGAGTAACAGGATCTAATGAATGCCCAAAAACCTCTGCTTCAGTTACGATCACAGAAACGCCTACCCTTAGGCAGGAGGCAATTTCAACTCCGGTTAATTATTGCCAGGATGCAGAAGCAGTGGCCCTTAATAGCACTATAACAGGAGGTGTCACTGCAAAAGAATACTTCTGGGAGCAAAGCAATACGGGTACAGGTGATTGGCAACCAGCAGATGGCCAAAATAATCAGGAAGCTTACACCCCAGGCACGACTACACCCGGCACAGTCTACTACAGAAGAACCATTACTTCTGGCGGTTGTAAGAGCGAGAGCAATTCTGTAGCTGTAACTGTTACGCCTGCTATAACAAACAATACCATTGCTACCTCTAATCAGACTGTATGCTCCGGTGGTGCTATAGCCGCTTTGGATGGAAGTCCCGCAGAAGGAGATACTGATATTGAATACCTGTGGGAGCAAAGTTCAAGTGATGCAGGACCGTGGACAAAAGCAGGTGGTACGAATAACCTGGAGGATTACCAGCCAACTACACAAACTGTTGAAGAAACAACTATCACCTATTATAGAAGAACAGTAAAATCCGGAAGTTGTGTGGATAGCAGTATGCCTGTTGCTGTTAAAGTTACAGCTGTGCCTGTGGCCTCTATTCTGGAAGGGCAGATAATAGATAATAGAAAAGTAACTTATTATTGTACTGGTACCGCTACCTTGACCGCTGTAGATGGCGATGGCTACACCTTTGAATGGTTTAATACCGCTGATGATACAGCCCCAATATTTACTACAAGAGAGATAAACGTTGGAGCCGGGAGTTACTATGTTAAAGTAACTCAAATAACAGACGGTAATGCTTGTTCTTCTACATCAGGTGTTATAACTGTTGAGCAGACAATCCTAAACTATGTTAGTATCAGAGACCATCAGACGGTATGCTACAATGAAGAACCGGCACCACTTATCGGGGAAATTGCTCAGTCAACTGCCGGTGGTGAACCAGGCTATCAGTGGCAGGTAAAGGCTACAGAAGGTGGCGTCTTCAACAATATCACAGGTGCAAAAGATAAAGACCTGGAGTTGGGTGCTCATACAGGAGATAGATGGTACAGAAGAATAACTACAGTAGGTAGCTGTGCAGTAGAGAGTGATGTTATAAAGATAACAGTGCTGCCACAGATAATTAACACCCTAACTTCTGCAAACCAGACAATATGCCAGGATAGCCCTGCTCAAACCATAACAGGCGATGCGGTAACAGGTGGTAGTGGTCAGGGTTCTTATACTTATGCATGGCAACAGCGCGTTGGAACTAATGGTGCCTGGGCAGCAGCTCCTGGTGTAAGTAATGGGAGTGATTATACACCACAATCAACAACTGCTGGTACTTATTATTATAAACGTATTGTTACTTCTGGTTCCTGTGCACCTATAGAAAGTAACATTGTGTCTCTAACGGTGCAGCCTTCTCTTACTGGTAACACTATTGCAGGTACACAAGCTTATTGCCAAAATGCACCTGCTTCTGCTTTGACAACTAGCGGGACCTTAAGTGGCGGGACTGGTAGCTACAGCTATACTTGGCAGCAGAGTTCTACCAACACGGAGACGTCAACCTGGACGGCTGCTACAGGCACCAACACGCAAGCTAGCTATACCCCTTCTACAGCGACTGCCGGTACGACGTACTACCGCCGCATAGTTACCTCAGGTAACTGCTCAAGTACAAGCGAAGAAATCGCTGTAACGGTGACTCCATCTATAACTGCCAACACCATATCAGGCACGCAAAGCTACTGCCAGAATGCAGCAGCTTCCGCACTGGGAGGAGAGGTGACCGGAGGAGTTACTGATAAAACGTACCTATGGCAGCAGAGCACTACCAACACGGAGACGTCAACTTGGACGGCTGCTACAGGTACCAACACGCAAGCCAGCTACACCCCTTCTACAGCGACTGGCGGAACGATGTACTACCGCCGCGTTGTCACCTCTGAGTCATGCTCAAGTAACAGTAATGTTTTGGCCGTAGTAGTGACGCCATCTATAACTGCTAATACTATTTCCGGAACCTCAAGCTACTGCCAGAATGCCACTGCTACCGCTTTAAATGGTACTGTGAGTGGAGGTACTGGAACTTATGCTTATACATGGCAGGTAAAAGCCGGTGAGAGCGGTACCTGGGGAACAATAAGTGGGGCTACGTTAGCAACTTATGTGCCTTCCACTGCACAAGCTGGTGATTTCTACTACAAACGTATCGTTACTTCAGGTGCTTGTACAAATGTTGAAAGTAACGAGTTTAAGGTTACAGTACTTCCAGGTATAGTGAACTCGCTAATTGGCCCCACTATCTACAGCTACTGCGAGAATAGCCCTGCTACAGCTATAACAGGTACAGTTAGTGGCGGGGATGGGACAAATTATGGTTATACATGGCAGCAAAGTTCAACAGGAACAGGCTCCTGGACTTCTGCAAGTGGGACAAATAACACGGCTGCTTATACACCACCAACCACCACTGCCGGCACTACTTATTACAGACGTACAGTAACATCAGGGGTTTGTGCTGCACCTGTAGCCAGTGATAAAGTCATAGCGGTAACTGTTGTACCTGCAATTTCTAATAACACAATCTCAGGCCCAACGTCAGTGTGCTTCAACTCCCAGCCAGGTCAAATAACAGGTTCAACTCCATCTGGTGGTTATGGAGGGTACACTTACCTGTGGCAGCAAAGTACAGATAATGCTACATGGGGTTCTGCAGCAGGTACTAATAATCTAAAAGACTATCAGGCACCTGCCTTAACTCTAACAACAAGGTATAGGAGAGTTGTCAGTTCTGGTACTTGCCAGGCTAGCGTGTCTGCTGTTCATACAATTACTGTAAACCCGCTGCCTCAGAAGCCAACTATTACAAACCTGGCAGCTGTCCACTATACAGGTGAGACTAGCTTTACACTGCAGGCCAACCCTTCTAATTCAAGTGGCAGGTTTACAGTAAAGAATGCTTCCGGACAGACTGTGTCTACTAGTGCTACCTTCTCTTCTTGTACTTTAGGAGCTGGTACATTTACAGTTACATATACCTATTCCGATGGTACCTGTAGTAATACTTCAGACCCTGTGACAGTAACAATCAAACAGTCCACCTATAAAGTTATCATCAAGGCCAAGCCACACCCATTCTGCCAGGGTGAGAATGTTGAGTTTGAAGCGTTTGTGTACAGAGACGCCAATATAGTTTATCCGTACCTTGTTAATGCAAAAGGAGAACCGGTGGATGCGAGTGGTGCCCTGATACAGAAGGGGGCTGGTAACTTGCCTGTGTGGAATCCTGATTACCCATATCCTGCTGAGGCATCACAGCTCGTAAAAGAGCAGGGATACAGGTACTTTCAGCCTATTGTTACGGGCGGAGAAAGAGTAGACCCAAGCAAGTTTTCTTACCAGTGGCAAAAGAATGAAACACAAAACAGAAAGAATGGTGAGTATTTAACAAGTGATGCCGGTCTCTCATCTCAGGACTACTATAACGTTAAGGTGTCAGGAACGCTCTGCGATGCGGAGCTGAAAGACCAGGTGTCCTACAGAATGTACAGCGCTGATTTACCTGACTATGAGGTAAGCCTCGCAGTGTCGCCAAACCCGATGTGTACAAGTGGCCCGGTAACTCTGACGGCCACTTTGGATGGGGACTTTGATTATTGGGCAGTAGCCGATTTGGAATTACAGTTCATCCTGACAAGAGATAAAACTACTTATACGTTGAACACCCTCCCTTATGATGGTTCAAACACCATAAGCTTTACCTATAATCCGGCAGGTACAGCTATAGGTAGCTTCATAGATGGAGATAAGATACATATAAACTTTACATCTGACGTTGACAATTATGTGGGAGGCAAGTGTGCTGGTAAAACAGTTTCTAACACTGTTGAGCTAAAAGTGCATCAGCCTGTAGTCATAACTTCCTCTCTCCCAACACCGGTGGAAAGATGTGAAGCAGGTAGTGTAACGTTTAGTATAACGGCAACAGGTACTGACCTGCGCTATGCCTGGTACAAGGCTGGAACCACTCCTACCTTATTGACGAACAGCTCAGGTAAAATAAGCGGTGCTACGACAAATTCCATTACTATCTCTAACCTGGCTTTAACTGACGCAGGTAACTACTATGTAGTTGTTAGCAACGGTACAAATTCTGTTTGCACTACGTCTGCCGAATCGAATAAAGCAACGCTTGTAGTCAATCCTTTAACAAGGATCTCTGCCCAGCCGCAGCCTCAGACGCTCTGTGTAGGTCAGACAGCATCCTTCAGTGTAACAGCCACTGGTACAAGCGTAGGTTACCAATGGTTGAAGAATGGTGCAGAAATTTCAGGTGCAACTGCAAGTACTTATTCTATACAGGCAGTGACAACAGCGGATGCAGGAAGCTACAGTGTAAGAGTGACTGGCACGTGTGGTACTCTCACCTCTGATGCAGTAGCGCTCACAGTGTATACGCCACCAACTATCTCTGCCCAGCCACAGCCTCAGGCTCTCTGTGTAGGTCAGCAAGCCTCTTTCAATGTTACAGCCACTGGTACAAACTTAACATACCAGTGGTTGAAAGATGGAAGCACTATAACGGGTGCAACTGCAAGTTCTTATTCTATACAGGCAGTGACGACAGCGGATGCAGGAAGCTACAGTGTAAGAGTAACTGGCACGTGTGGTACACTTACCTCTGATGCAGTAGCACTTACTGTGGATACACCACCGGCTATCTCTGCCCAGCCAAAGCCACAGGCTGTTTGTGTCGGCACAGGGGCAACATTTAATGTAACAGCAACTGGCACAGACATTGGTTATCAGTGGTTGAAGAATGGTGCAGAAATATCTGGTGCAACAGAAAATAGTTATACTATTCTTTCCACAACAGAGGCTGATGAAGCGCTGTACAGTGTGCGCATAACTGGTAGTAGTGCTTGCAGTACTGTAACATCTGATGCGGTAATGCTTACAGTAAATCCAATGATAACAGCTGCAGCTAAATTGCTTGTTAACCCAGATCCGGTGTTGATTAATGAACCAGCTACTTTTACTGCCGAAACTGAGATAGGAGGAGGTACAGCAGTAATATATCAGTGGTATGTGTGGGATGAAACAACAATGGCCTGGGTACTAGAAGCAACGCATACTGCCAATTCACCAACTGATGATTTCGTTATAGCTTCAGTTGAGCAAGGAGAACTCAAAGTGAAAGTAGAAATCCAACCAAGGAATGATGGGACTAACTGCTATAATGCCTTGACTCTTGAGACCGGTAGTATCACTCCTCTCCCAGTCGAAATCCTTTACCTGAAGGCCAGCAAACAAAGCAACGATGTGCTGCTGGAGTGGGCCACGGCGTCGGAGCAGGACAACAAGGGCTTTGAGGTGCAGGTGTCGGAGAATGGATTGAACTACAGACCGCTGGCGTTTGTGCCGAGCAAGAACAGTAACTCCAATACCAAGCAGGTGTACAAGTTCACTGATAAGGAGAACGGCAAAGCTGGCACACGCTACTATCGCCTGAAGCAAATTGACCACAGCGGAACCTTCGAGTTCTTCGGGCCAAAAATGGTGACATTTGGCAAGGTGGCAAGCAAGGTGATTGCCTTCCCGAACCCGTTCCATGATGAGGTAACACTCGATATTGCTTCGGAGACAAGTGGCGAGATGCTGATTGTAGTAACCGATGCGGTTGGCAAGCAGCTGATGGAGCGGAAGGTGCAGGTAGAGCGAGGCTTCACTACCGAAAAGCTGAAACTGGATGCAGGCTTGCCGAACGGCCTCTACATCATCAAAACGCAGATTGGTGGCTATACTCAGTTCATCAAAATGGTGAAAGAATAATGAATTAAGAAGTTAATAGAGTTTAGAGTTGAAAGAGCCGGGTATTTTACCCGGCTTTTTGCTTTTACACCTGTTTTATTATGCACAGGCTGTGCGCTCAGGTACCTGCAATTCAATGATTTCATGAGGTTGCATTCCCTGGCTAAGGTGAGCCTTCTTATTTATCGCTTGTTATTACCCATGGAAAATGCCGCTTGAAAGCTCCAGAGCCTTATTTGAGATGGCAAAACCCATATACCGTGAACACACGAAGCGTTCGGTCGTAAAGCAGAGTTTGAACAGACACACAACATGCTATGAAAGCGATTTTTTATGAAAAGTACGGTGATGCTGATGTGCTGCAGTATGGAGAGCAACCAACGCCAGAGGTAAAAGCGGATCAACTGCTGGTGCGGGTGCATGCCTCCAGTGTAAATCCTGTAGACTGGAAAGTGCGCTCGGGCCACTTGCTGCCAGTGTCCGGCCTAAATTTCCCAAAGATACCGGGCCACGACATTGCCGGCGAGGTAACAGCTGTAGGGGAAAGCGTGAGAACTTTCAAACCCGGAGACCGTGTGTTCGGCATGCTGGATACAGGTTTGGGAGGAGCTGCTGCAGAGTATGCAATAATCTCAGAAAAAGCAGTTGTACCCATACCGGAGAACCTGAACTACGTGCAGGCGGCTGCCGTGCCCCTGACTGCCCTTACGGCTTTGCAGGCACTGCGCGACAAAGGCGAACTGGCACAGGGCGAAAAGGTACTTATCAACGGGGCCTCCAGTGGCGTAGGCACTTTTGCCGTGCAGATTGCCAAAGCACTGGGAGCCGGAGAGGTAACGGGTGTATGCAGCACCGACCACATCGAGCTGGTAAAAAGCCTGGGCGCAGACCGGGTGATAGACTATACTGCAAAAGACTTCACAGAGATAAAAGACTGCTATAACATCATCTTTGATGCAGTAGCCAAAAGTACCTACCTGGACAGCAAAGACAGCCTTTGCAAAAATGGGCGCTATGTCACGACTGTGCCTAACCCCAAAGACGTAGCGCTTGGGTATGCTTTATCTGTTTTTTCTGATAAAAAGCTGAAAATGCTGGTTGCTGATGAGAAAGGGGAGGACCTGGAGCTGATTGCTGCCTGGATAGAAGCAGGCAAAGTAAAGCCGGTGGTGGACAGGGAATACCCGCTCCACGAGGCAGCAGAAGCACACCGCTACAGCGAGGAAGGGCATGCTGCCGGTAAAATAGTGCTAGTGGTGGAGTAGGAACTGCTACAGGAAGTAACAGGTACGTATAAGATAGCAGGTACAAAATATAATAACTGTTAAAAGCTATGGAACAGGAACAGACGAATTTATTAAAAGACTACTCAATAGAGGAAAAAGGAGCCTATTTTGGAGCTTTGGCCACGATGGCCTCGGCAGATGGGAAAACAACAGAGGAGGAACTGGAGTTTTTAAGCTTGATGAGCGAGGCCGCAGAACTTCCGGAAAATGTACACCAGGAGGTGCTGCAAATCGCTAAAAACCCGTCGCAGATAAATGTGCAGAAGTGCCTGGATGTGCTGAAGGACAGTCAGTTGCGGTTCTCCTTCATTACTGATATCATCAGCTTCGCCAAAGCAGATGGGCATTATTCACCGGAAGAGCAGAAGGAAATTCAGCGCATGGCCGATTACCTGCAGGTAAACCAGAAACAGTACAGCATCTTAGAGCAGTATGTCAACAAAGCTGATGAGGCACAGAAGCAGGGGGAAGACCCTACCTCACAGTCGTTCCTGAACAAGAATGGCTTTGGCGACATGTTCAAGAATGCCGGTATCTCTCCACAAATGGTGCAGGGTATTTTAGGTGTTGCGGCTCCCCTGGTTATCGCGTCGTTGTTGAGCGGCGGGCGCCGGCGCCGGTATGGTTATGGTGGCGGTATGATGGGCGGCGGATTGCTCGGAGGCCTATTAGGTGGTGGCATGATGGGCGGCGGCATGTACCGCAGCGGAGGCGGACTCGGCTCTATCGTTTCCATCCTGGGAGGCCTTAACGGCAGAAGGGGCTACGGCAACATGCGGCGCTCCGGAGGTCTGGGTGGCCTGCTGGGAGGCATACTTGGAGGTGGCAGGCGCAGCGGTTCAGGATGGTAAGCAGCTAAGGACAGCGCAACACAACTTGTAGCAACCTGAGGCTTTCTTCCATTGCTGGGAAAACACATTCCAAAGCAGCAGGTACTTCGCCTTCGTTGCAAGGCGGAGTACCTGCTGCTTCTACTCCAGTTCCTGTTCAATTAACCTGCGCAGGTCTTCTTCACGCAATAGCCCGCGCACTTTTTTATTGCCGATGATAAAGGTGGGCACTGCAGTTACGCCTACCTCTTCATAAGCATGGCGCAGGGCTTTCAGGTGTGCTTTTTTGTACTTGCCTGATTCAACCGCTGCTCTGAATTCCTCTTCATCCAGGCCGACTTCTTTTGCCAGCCTGGTCAGTATCTCTATGTCTCCTAGGTCCTGCTCTTCCTGAAAAAAGGCAGTAAACATACGGTGGGTATAAGCCTCTCCAAGTCCTTTTTCCTTAGCGTACTGGTAGCCTTCAAAAGCCCGGTGCGTGTGTGGTTGTGGCGATACTTTAGGTAGCACAATGTTAATGTCCAGTTGCTCCGCCATCGGGTACACTGAGTTTTGCCAGGTTGTCTGCAAATAGTTTTCTTCCGGTTTAAGCGTGGGGTTAGGATATGGGCGTAACTCAAAGGGCATCCACTCCAGTTCTACTTTGTCTTCTATACCTCTTAAAGCCCGTTCCAGCACCACTTCCCCGAAAAAGCAGTAAGGGCAAACATAGTCTGAGTATACCTTTATCTGTAGCATGTGTCATTATCTAGTTTGTACTTGTTAGTACCACCTGGACTCCAATTTGTTTCCCCTTTGTTTAGACATAGAGGTATATACAGCTAATTTTTAGTAGATTGAGGCCCTCAAATTACCATATAACTATGTTTCGTCATTCAATACTGTTGTTGGCCTTGGCAGCAAGCCTGCTTTCGTGCCAACAGCAACCTCAACAGACTACCACTACACAGGCGGTCTCACAAACTGCCACTACCTTTTACTATCCCGGCGAGGGCGACGATTGGGAACGCCGCAACCCGGAAGAGCTAGGCCTGGATGCAGCGAAGCTGCAGGAATCAGTAGCATGGGCCAAAACACAGGAAACAGCACAGATGCCGAAAGATTTTTCCACACAGGAGGAAATCTTCGGAAAGATGCTCGGTCCACTGCCCGCTGACAGGGCTGAAACGAACGGAATCATTCTTAAGGATGGGTATATCGTGGCGGAGTGGGGCGACACCAAGCGTCCTGACCCAACCTACAGCGTCGCAAAAAGCTTTTTATCCACTATCCTGGGTCTCACAATAGACAAGGGAATGATAGAGAGTATCTACGACCCGGTAGCCAAGTATGTAAAAGACGGTGGCTACGAATCAGAACAGAACCGTAAGGTTACCTGGGAGCATCATGCCCGGCAGACAACAGAGTGGGAAGGAGAGCTGTGGGGTAAAAAGCACGACTTTGTTGGCAAAGAAGAGTATGGCCGCGGCGAACGCAAACCCCGTGAACTACAAGAGCCGGGCACCTACTATGAATATAACGACGTGCGTATTAACCGCCTGGCCCTGTCGCTGCTGCGCGTGTGGGAAAAGCCTTTGCCGGAGGTGCTGGAGGATGAAATCATGGACCCGATCAATGCTTCAGATACGTGGCGCTGGGTGCCTTACCGCAATTCAAAGGTGAAAATAAACGGCACAGAAATGCCATCTGTGAGCGGGGGTACGCGCTGGGGCGGGGGCCTCTGGATTAACACCCGCGACGAGGCCCGCTTCGGCTACCTGTTCCTGCGCAACGGCCGCTGGAAAGACAAGCAACTGGTGTCGGAGGCATGGGTAGAAGAAGCGACTACCAGGCGAGGTCCTGTTGGCCCGGATTACGGTTATCTGTGGTGGCTGAACACGGAGGGCAAAGCCTGGCCAAATGCTCCCACTACCAGTTATGCCGCCTTGGGCGCAGGCCAAAATACTATTTGGGTGGACCCTGAGCACGACATTGTAATAGTGTGGCGCTGGCACGACGGTAAGCAGGATGAGCTGTTTAAGCGGGTCCTGGAGGCAGTGAAGTAATTTGCTTCTTATTCGTTCATCGTTGCTCATTCACCGTAATAAATTGTTTTGTGACAGTTCAGTCCTATGAATGCAGTGTTGCCTCCCTGTAAAGGGGGCCTTCCCGAAAGCCTTGCTTTATGCGTAACATCAGCTGATACATGAAACTGACAGCTATTAATTAATTTCTGATGCTCACTTCTTTACCTGCTCAACGCCACTCTAAACTTGTGTACCGTGTTGCGGTGGGCTGCTTTTACTTCTTGCAGGGGCTGTCCTTTGCCAGCTGGGGTTCCAGGATACCCACCATACAGCAGCAGATGGGTCTGTCAGAAGCGGAGCTGGGTGGTGTGCTGCTGGCATTGCCAATAGGACTGCTGCTTTCGCTGCCTGTAGCGGGGTGGGTAATTGCTAAAACAGGGAGCCGCAGCGTGCTTATATTTGCAGGCATCCTTTACAGCACTACCTTGGTAGCGATTGGCTATTCAGAGACTACGTTGCAACTGGTAATTGCTTTGTTCGTGTTCGGCTTTGCCGGAAACCTGATGAACATTTCTGTTAACACACAAGGGGTAGGTGTGGAGGATTTGTATCAGAAGTCCATTATGGCCTCTTTTCACGGGATGTGGAGCCTGGCCGGGTTTACCGGGGCTGCTATCGGTACCCTGATGATTGGGAATGGCGTAGCCCCGTTTCACCATTTCCTCCTGATTATGTTCATTTCCTATATAACCATTGCGGTTGCCGCTCGCTTTGTGCTGCGCAAAGACGTGAATACGGATGGGGACAAGCCCATCTTTGTCATGCCGGACAAGTCGCTGATTGACCTGGGCATCATCTGTTTCTTTGCGATGATCTGCGAAGGCGCCATGTTCGACTGGAGCGGCGTGTACTTTAATAAGGTAATAGGAGCAGAAGGAGCCTGGATTGGTGCTGGCTATACGGCTTTTATGTGCACCATGGCCGGCACACGCTTTGTAGCAGACTTCTTTACAAGACGCTTTGGTTTGCAGCGCATCTTGCAGGCAAGCGGTACCCTCACCGCCTCCGGACTGCTGATTGCTGTGCTGCTACCTCATTTGTATACTGCCATTCTGGGTTTTTTACTGGTAGGAGCGGGTGTGTCAGCGGTGGTGCCCTTGGTATATAGTGCAGCAGGGAAATCGAAAGTGATGTCGCCGGGAGTGGCATTGGCTGCTGTGTCCACTATTGGTTTCTTTGGCTTTTTGTTAGGGCCACCGCTGATTGGTTTTATAGCAGGGGCCACCAGCCTGCGGATTTCCTTTACTGTTATCGCGGCTATGGGATTGGCTGTTGCTGTAGTTGCCACGAAATCTAAAACCATAGAATAGGAGCAGGAGTCGCATAGACCTCGCAGCGTGCGCAGCTCCTGCGAGTGTCTTGCCGGCTACAAGGCAAAAGCCGTTGCATCAAACGCTCGCAGGAGCTGCGCACGCTGCGAGGTTTTTAACTTCAGCCGTACAAATAAAAACAGCCACCCCAAATGAGGTGGCTGTTTTGTTATCATCAAACTTTATAATTCTTAATGGCGGCAGGTGCAGTGCTCTCCGGCGATGCCTTCGAAGCGGGTGTCGGTGCCTTCATGCCAGTCGAAAGCGGTGGCGTAGCGGTCATTTTCCCACCAGAATTTGCCGGGTTTTTTGTCGTAGTTACCGGTTTCGGCCATCGTAGCGGCATCGTACAGGCGACCGTTTACCATCGTGTACTTCACGTGCTCCGAGTTCTGGATGTTCTCCAGCGGGTTGGCGTCCAAAACAATCAGGTCGGCCAGTTTGCCTGCCTCCAGCGAGCCGATTTCTTTGCTCATGCCAATGTACTCAGCACCGTTCAGTGTAGCAGCACGCAGGGCTTCATGGTTCGTCATTCCGCCTTGCTGCAGCATCCACAGCTCCCAGTGTGCGCCTAAGCCCTGCAGCTGTCCGTGTGCGCCCAGGTTTACTTTCACGCCGTTGTCGGTTAATACCTTACAGGCTTCTGAGGTTTTGAAGTAGCCGTTCTTGTATTCCTCATCCGGCACCTGCGTCACAAAACGGGCACGTCCATCTATAACGGAGCGTGGGGTGAACTTCAACAGGCGCTCTTTTTCCCAGACATTGGTGTTCTGGTACCAGTAGTATTCACCATTCACAGCACCGTAGTTCACAATCAAAGTAGGAGTGTAGCCCGACTGAGAAGCTTTCCAAACCTCAATTACATCCTTATAAAGCGGCGCTACCGGAATGTTGTGCTCCACGCCGGAGTGGCCGTCCAAAATCATCGTCATGTTATGGAAGAAGGTGGAACCACCCTCCGGGTACACGCTCATGTCCAGTTCACGGGCAGCCTGAATTACCTGCTGGCGCTGCTCGCGGCGAGGCTGGTTATAGCTCTTCACAGAGAATCCTCCAACGGCTTTCAGGCGGCGCAGGTGCGAACGGGCATCGTCTATGCTGTTGATGACTGCTTTGAAGTTACCGTCGGCACCATAAAGAATTGTACCGGTAGAGTAGATGCGCGGGCCAATCATAGCACCGGACTTCACTGCTTCTGACTGGCTGAATACCATCTCAGTAGTAGAAGAAGGGTCATGGGTAGTTGTCACGCCATAGGCCAGGTTCGCATAGTAAGACCACTGTTTCTGCGGACTCATACCTAACCTGAAAGTGCCCAGGTGTGCATGTACGTCCACAATGCCCGGCATAATGGTTTTGCCGTTAGCATCAATCACTTTGGCATCTTTCGGCACTTGCACATTTTTGCCAACTGCCACAATGCGGTTGCCGTCTACTACAATTGTTCCGGCTTCAATCACTTCATCGCCTTTCATGGTAATGATGCGAGCGTTGGTGAAGGCTACTTTGCCTTCCGGAATATCTGTGTTCAGCACCAGACCAATCTTAGACCCAGTTGTGTCGATGGCAGGCAATTTATCCGGCGCACCAGGAACAAAGGTGAAGCGATCTTTCAGGTCGTTGGAGTAATACTCATCCCCCAGCACCCAATTAATTTTCTTGCTGTCGGCCGACCAGTGGATGCTGGTACCAGCGTCGCGGGTAAAGCGGGCAACAGGTACAGCTTTGGTATCGGCGCTTAGGTCGAGGCCGTTGCCGTTTGTGGAAAAAGGAGCTACGTACCCGTTGAACAGTTCTACAAAGCTAATCCACTTGTTGTCCGGGCTTGGGTAGAACTGGTCAGTATACTTGGAGGTATAATGCGTCTGCTCCTCTTTGCCATTCAGGTCCACGCTCTTGAAAGCGTATTTATCGCCTTCACGCGCTGTGAAGAAAATACGGTCGGAAGAGGCGTTGAACTGTGGAGAGGAGCCGCGCTCCTGCACTAATACCGCTTTGCCTCCGTCGGCAGGCATATAATAAATGCCTTTCTCTTTGCTGTGCACGTAGCCCTGGTGGTTGTTACCGCCCTCGCGGGTGTACACAATGAACTTGCCATTTGGCGAGAACTTAGGCTCTGTGTAGAAGCCTTTCTCTGTCGTCAGTTTGGTTGGCTTCGCGTTCTTTTTGCGGATGTCGAGTTTGTACAGGCCGCTGAAATTGTCGTCGTTCCAGGTGGAGTAGACAATAGATTTTCCGTCTGGCGAGAAGGATGGGTAGAACTCAAAGTCCTGACCTTTGGTGATACGCTCCGGCTTTCCGTTTGGCAGTTCTTTCTTATAAATGTACCCTGCTGCGTTGAACACCAAGGTCTTACCATCCGGAGAAGTTTCGGCATGGCGGATTGCCTTTGCTTCAAATTGCTTTGGAGAAACGCCTGTTTTGCTGTGGTCGTAACGCACGGCATCCGTAATCTGGTGCGTAGCGGTGGCCTCAAACGGTATGTTGCTTACCTGCTTCGTGGCTACATCTACTTTATTGATTTTACCGTCAGCCCAGAACACGATGTTTTTGTTGTCTGGCGTCCAGGAGAAGTAAGGGTAAGCACCGAAGATAGCCCAGGCTTCCTGCTGGTCGTGGCTTAACTTATCATACACCGGCCATTCCTCACCTGTTTTCAGGTCGTGTACGAAGAGAACGGATTTGGTACGCACGCGGCGCACGAAGGCAATCTGCTTTCCGTCGCGGGAGATAACAGGGCGCACAGAGCCGCCGTTTCCAGTCACCACATTCTCAATCTCTCCTGTGTTACGGTCTACGCGGCGAATCACGTAGATCTGGCCGTTCGGGTCCTTGTTGTACTCAAAGTTGGAGCCGCCACTCATGTCTTCGGAGAAGTACACATACTTTCCATCAGGTGATACAAAAGGCTCCCCGGCATCCTGCTGGTCGTTTTTTCGCTTGGTCAGCTGCACACCGGCACCGCCGCTTCTGTGGTACATCCACATTTCGCCGGCACCCAGGGAGCGGGTGTTGGTGTAGTGCTTGCGTGCTATGAGATACTCACCGTCCGGTGTCCAGACAGCGTTATTGAGTAAACGGAAACTCTCATTTGTGATTTGCTTGGCATCAGAGCCATCGCGCTTCATAATCCAGATATTGTCGCCACCGCCTGCATCAGATGTAAAGGAGATGTACTGGCCATTCGGGCTGAAACGGGGCTGTACTTCATAAGCACGGCCGCTCCGGATGAGTTTTGCCTTGCCACCGCTGATAGGCATGCTGTAGATATCACCGAGCATGTCGAAGATGATTTCCTTGCCATCCGGACTCACGTCCAAGCTCATCCAGGTGCCTTCGTTGGTGGTGACGGTGATTTCTTTCTGCGGTCCGTGGTTTTCTTCCACTTTCCACTTCGTTTCTTCTTTTTTGTCCTGGGCATTAGCCGCGCCGATAGGGAGGGCCAGCGCTGCTGCCAGTAACATACTCAGATAGGTACGTTTATTCATGTGTAGGTTGAATGTTAGATTAGTATTTTCAAAGTTAGAGATTAGGCCGCAGAAAAAATAGCCTTCTGCCCGGACCAGATGGGTATAGGACACATGGCAGGCAGTATGAGTTCAGGTAATAGCAAAAACGCTTCACTGCTGTGGAGCTGGTGAGGCTTAAGTAGTTTTAGTTGATGTTTGAGTGAATGCTGCCGCTGACTACAGTTGCCGTTGCTGTGCGTTTTCACCAACAACTTGTTTGCTGGTCAAAAGACGCAGCAAAGGCGGAGGTGCAGTGGGGCTTACACAGGCAAGTGAGCGGAGACAGTGTTCTATGCCTATGTGTCTTTTAACTAAATATAAGACAAAGACAGAACGTCTTATGCCTTATGTCAGGCAGTCCTTTCTACCGGTCAAAAAGCATAGCAAAATTACTTGCCATTTCGACCAAAGGGAAAAATCAGGGGCATTTGTAGGCTTACCTGAAGTTCGGCCATTTAAAAGTTGTAAAAACTACTAACTTTAAATGGAATGAAAAAGACAAAGTTTACCGAGACACAGATTATCAAGGCCAT
>NZ_BAAGXV010000087.1:0-125621 GCF_054779655.1 Pontibacter brevis | reverse complement strand
GGCCTCATCAGGCCCTCAACTTCAGAGCTCCGGTTGATTTATTGGAAGAAATTGTAAATTGAAAAGTCAACTTTCAAATGGCTCAAAATACGGGGGAGCTTACAGAACAGCTACAAGCCAACACCAGCAAACTGCTTCATAACAATTGCAGGAATTTTTCTTTGGAATATAACAGTGCCGGTAGTTCTTTATCACCCTTACCTAATGGTTTCTACACCTTTAAACTAAAAGAGGAGGAGGATGAAAAGCATGCTGTGCCTATCACCTGTGTCTGCACTTATGGGTTAACAACCGAGGAAATTTTAAAAGCCATCAGGGTGTATGAAGCAGACCTGGTAGTAATGGGTATGCGGGGCACAGGTGCAATAAGCCAGGCCCTGGTAGGAACCACCACCATGGCCATCATTCAGCACAGCGATACGCCGGTGTTGGCTGTACCTGCCCACAGAAAGTTTAACGGTCTTCAAGCTGTTGTAGCGGCTATCAATCCATCCAACCTGCCTGAACTACACTTACTCGCTTCGCTGCGTGCCATAGTGAAAGCGTTTGAAAGCAAACTGCATGTGCTCCACCTGTACAAGAAGAATGTGCAACAGCAGGAGCCAGAGCGTGCAGCAGCGATGTTAGGTGCCCTACAGGCTAAGCTGCAGGGCATAGCTTATTATGATGTACAGGCGAGATGGACGGAGGACGTAACCAAAGAAATCAAAAATTATGTGCAGGAGCAGCGGGCTGATTTACTTGTTTTGCTACCTGGAGAGCATTCTTTCCTGAACAGGCTGCTGAGTAAAACAACGACCATGCAAGTGGCAGCTAAAGCATATGTGCCCCTGTTAACGCTCCCGAATATCACCTCAGAGCCTTTGCAGCATGTGCTGGAGGAAGCGGCGCAAGCGTAAAAGCTCTTATAGGGAGTTAAACCTGGATACTGAATAATAGGCTGCAAGGTGATAAACCTTGCAGCCTATTATCTAACGGGAAAACTTCTTTCACATACCTGTTGCGCTTTTGTAAATGCTCCTTTGCCCGGCTATGGCAGCGGTGTTTAACACTTTATCCCCGGTTAACATCCCTGCCTGCTCATATAAACGTGAAAGGATTGGTAGATGCGATGTGCTTTACCTTGATGCCGGGAACTTTTGGTTGTAGCCACTTAGCGGCATATTCCATTCCGGCTTCTTCACTTACCGCATGGCTCAGGACCAGTAAAGAGGTTTTTTGCCCCATTTGTAAGCCGTCTCTTACTCGTTCTACGGTTTCCCATTCCCTGGTTTCGCCACTTAAAATTAAATCCGGTTTATACTGTTGGATGGCAGCTATCTGCCTTCTGCTGTCCATATAACCGAAGGCCAGGTAAATTGTCTTACAATCCTGGTTTAGATCACCGACTACACGTACAGTTTCTATACCCAGCCTTTCTTTGGCGTGAGCCGCTATAGATTTCAAAGACATTGGCTTGGGTAAGGTGAGTAGCCTGGGGCTATCGGCGTCATAATATTTATCCCAACGCAACTTTATCAAATTGCCCATGATGACACCATCCGGCTTGTGCGCATGCCAGTAATCATGAAAACGCCATATGGCAATCCTGTGCCTATTTAGCAACTCAACCTTGTACTTGTAAACATCATCTTCCTGCAGCCAGTCAGTTTCGTCCTGGTTATTGTAGAAGGATGTTTCATGAGCAATTATAAAATTAGCTCCGGCCTTGATAGTTTGATTTATCACCTCTATCGTGGGGAACATCGTGGTTACGACTCCCGTTACTTCCTGATCCATTCTACCAGACCTTAGCTGATCAACGGTGTTGGCAAACGGGGCACCCGGTATTTCTTTCAGAATTATCCCGATTACCTGCTCGACCGTTAACGGGGCTTTGGTCTGCCAGAAGCTGCCGGCCAGACTTACACCGGGCACCGTCATCACCATAGAAGTGCCTACAAATCTGGAAACAGAAGACAGGAACCGTCTTCTCCCGTAAGGAGCCTCATCGTTATTTTTCTTCATAAAATACAAGCTTTACTATTGCACATGTTCAAAAACAGCATCTGCCGGAGCCAACAAAAGGAAACCCGTAAAATCACAAATGCGCACACGACAGGCGTATCCTGTATCTGGTTTAGTGTGGTCGGCTTATTTTTTAGAAACGTCAACAGTTGCAACAGTTTGCCAGTTCTCAATAACCTGGTCGTAAAACGGTTCCTCATCAGATCCGCCCTTCCAAATCACATACATCACACTATTATCTTTTCCGGTATAGCTTCTTGCAGTCTGTAGTAACTCTGTCGAGATACCTGATAATACTTTGTCTAAGTCGAAGGTGAAAGTCACGTTATATTCGTCGGAAGGATTGATGACGATATCCGTCACCTTAAGATTCGCCTCAAAGGGATAGGAACTTCCTACTATTACACTATCTGTTCCTCCTTTCGTATTGATGAACGTCCCCCTTAGGTTGAAAGCTAATTCAGACTTTTCTGATTTTCGAGCAAACAGTTTAACCTTCACATCTTTGTAAGAACCCGTGGGTAGCTGGATTATTCCCGTTAAAGCTTCTGCATTAAAGATGTTTATGTTCTTTTCAACGACAATGGTTGTATCGAGCAGGTTATCGCTTTCCCCAACAAACGCTATTTTTTCTACATAAATAGACGCTGCGGACCACTCAACAGCAACGGAGTTCGATGTGTTGTTAGGTGTATTGCCCATTCTCCTTACACCAGTACCTGAGGCTTTTGCGAAATAAGACACATTCCCATAACCGCCTTCATTAGCTACAGGATCTGCATTTGTTACAGGAGGGTCTTCTTTTTCACAAGATGTCAGGACCGTTAGTGCCAATAATACAATAAGAAAATGTTTGAGGGATAAGGTTTTCATTGTGGTCTTGGGTTTGATGAATATAGGATGAAATATTGCTAAAATAAAGTTCTTTCGTCTAGAGGGTACTTGTATCACTGGCCATGTTAGAAGTACCTTATTCTTTATTGATTTATTGGTGTGGTTTTAAACTGACTGCTAACGGCTCGTACATAAGGTGCACGAGGCGTAGCCGAAGCATGACTTATATGCTTTGTTGGCAAGAGTATTTTATTCCATTCTATTTAACTCTGTTGCACCTTGGACCGCTCCAATTGATTCAAACACTTCATCTTGGTCTTGTTCTTCAGTCCATCCCATTTTAGATAATTCAGTCCTTACCTGGTCCTCAGTTTTTTCCTTGACAAAATGATAAAATGCAAAGTCGACAACTTCCATTGGCACTCGTTCTAATTGATAAGAGGTCAAATTTGACACAAGACGCAACACCCCCATAGCATAGGTTAAGCCAAGTTGGAATATCCAGCTAATAACTAATCCAATCCAACCATTATTTAATGATTTGATTGTCAAACCAGCTTCGAGCCTTAGCTTTATAAATTCCAAGAATCCAATTGGTTGTAAATTATTTTCAATCAATATAATTTGATATTGAAAGTATTGGTTGGAAACGTAGACAATTCCCACCATTCCAATCATTAAAAAATTGAGCTTGCTGTAATTGGTGTAGTTACTTGCCTTTATTAAGTACTTGAGCACAAAGCCAATTGCGAAAGCAATACCTACTTCAAAAACTCCGATTATGTAAATCCCTTTTAAGGACAGAAAAGCTACTACAAAGCCTAATAAAAGAGCTGCAATTATTCCACCAACAATTGGCACCCACAACTGAGGTTCTTTTCGTTCTTTGGGTTGCGGTAAACTTTCTGGAATTTCGTAATCGTCCCAGTTTTTTGTCTTCTCCACTTCCTTTTCCAACTCAGCTAAAGCTGCTTTGTCAAATTCTTTTTCGGTCTGTTGGAATGTGTAAATAAAGAGCTTTACCCTTTTAGAATTCCGACCATTATCCCACATTTCATTTCCAAGAGAAACACTCTTAACTTTTACCTTTCCATATTCATAAATCACAGAAATTTTTTCAGTCCAACTGTTCCAAGCACCTTTGCGTTTGGCTTCTGCTGAAGTTTCATCTTGAAAAACCAAATCCCATCCTAATTTTTCAAAGGTCTTAACGACAATTGGCACAAATACTATTTTATTCAAATCTGTCCAAAACTCTTCTTCAAATTTCGGTGTCCAATTGAAGCTGTGTTTCTTCCTTAATGTCGATTCGTAATTCTTGAGTTCTTCTGTCATCTTATATTACTGGAAACGGATTGGGCTAAAAAGTGCTTTTTAGGTGTGGTTGGATAACTGTAGTTTTACCTTATTGCTGCTATGATTATTTTTCTAATAGGAAATACAAATAGTAATCTTGGTCAGAGTCAGGCTCAACACTTGTGGCGTAGTTGATGCTCTTGATTTGCCACCCTTTCTCTTGTTGCTATCTTATTATTTTTAACGCACCAGAATAACCATGCTCCTTTTCAGCCTTTACTCGTCTCTGCACAAAGCTGCTGCTACTTCCAGTGGTCGAAATATTTACCAGCATATCCCTGTTCCTACTTGTGACTATGAGAGTCATGGTTTCTTTTGGAGCAGCCTGCTCATACTGTTTAAAGCTGAACAACAAGGTTGTAACAGCTAAAGCCAAGACTAAGATGACACTCTTGTTTTTACTCATTGAAGTCGTTTTTAAATGAAGATTCATTTAATTTATCTATGTTGCCCATTGGATTAGTACAGGCTGTGAACGAGGCGAAGCCGAGTATGGAGCCTGTGCAGGGTTAGCCTTTGTTTTTTTAATTTTGAGATTCTGCCCTACCTAGGTTTGGCAGCATTTTCGCCGTTTATTAATTTGGCAAGCTTAGCCCTAGTCCCAGGATGTTCCTTTATCATAAGAGCCTTTTCATAAGATTCAATAGCCCTTACTTTGTCTCCCTGCCTTTCATAATATTCTCCCATGCTGTCAAACACGTTATAGCTGTTAGGGTAGTTCACCATGTTCAGCTTTAGAAAGCCATATGCTTTCTCAGGCAACTTACGGTACATACAGGCCAAAGCAAATCGGAACACTAAGTCTTCGGGAGGCAACATCTTGTAACCAACTTGGTCTGATATATGTGTGTAGTGCTTCTTTACAAAATCTGCATGAAAAGCAGGAGATTCTACGCCTGCTTCTGGAATAGGTAAAGGTTCATATTTTAGCAATGTGCGCAAAGCATCATTTTCTGCCATCAGGGGAACCGTGTAATGATTTTCTCCTTTGTAATACTTCCAGGTTAGAGAGGCGCTATGTTGCTTTTCAAGCATTTTCGCTAACGCCATGTTAGCTCTAACGTGCGCTGCATCATCCGAAGCTAGTACTGTATCCGCAACCGCCAGAAACAGCTTTATGTCATTAATTCTATCTTCTTGAATTGCTTTAGCAGCGTTATTCAAAACCACTTTATCGTCCCACCACAGGCTTGGGTCAATGGCTACATAAGATTTAAACAGAGCTGGCTTTTCAACGAGGGTGTTTACAACCATTAATCCACCGAAAGAATGACCGACAAGCATGCGGTACTGCTCTGTTGGATATTTGGAATCAATGTAAGGAATCAGCTCTTGCTCAAGAAACGCAGTAAAATTCTTGCCGCCACCAGAATGCCTTAGATACCTTTGTTCTTTTCCATTCCAATCTTTTGTTGAATTTGTGGGAGTAAAGTCACGCGTTCTGTTCGTGTTCATAACTGCCACCACAATCATCTCAGGAATTATACCGACGCTGTTCTCCGAGCTTAAAAAATGCAGCATTCCTGTCACAGACTGAAAATGCCAGTCACCGTCAAGCAGATAAAGCACGGGGTATCGCTTGGGAGCAAAAATTTCGTAACCTTTAGGTTGAGCGGGGATATGCACCCATACCTGCCTATTCTCTCCTAGTATTGTGGAATACATGCTATCAATGACTCCTATCTCGATTCTGCCGCTCTGAGAGTATGCAGGCAAAGCAGCAAAAAGAAAGGCGGCCAACAAAAACTGCTTCATATCAAGTATAGAGAACTGGTTGTATGATAATAATTAGCTCTTTCAACATGTTTAGAAAGAAGTTGTGTTTGCTATAGGCCATTTTGAAGAACTCCTGTTGTATTTGAGCACATCATTATAGTCAACATTTTCTTATCCAAGATAAGAAAGCGTTGGCTAAGACTCCTAAAGAAAATCATAATATATTTTTCCCTATATAGAAATTCATAAAAGCAGCTTTACCCGGTCTTTATGCTGGAACCTCCTGCCTCTGCTAAACTTAAAACGCTCTTGACAGCCTGAACTGTAGCATAAATTTAAAAAGCCCGCTCAAGCATGTAGTTGAGCGGGCTTTTTACTGTAATGAGTGACTTTGACTTTATTATCACTGTGGATGAACCTGCATCACAGCAGCTTATCCAATGTGATGGGCAGTTGGCGCACGCGTTTGCCGGTGGCATGAAAAACAGCATTGGCAATAGCCGGAGCCACGCTCACAATGCCTATCTCTCCCAGGCCTTTCGCTCCCAGCGGATTGACGATCTCATCTGTTTCTTCCACAAAGATTACCTCCACGTCATGCACATCGGCATTCACCGGAACATGGTATTTGTCGAGGTCGTGGTTCATAAAGCGGCCCAGGTTAGTGTCCATCACCGTGTCTTCTTCCATGGCAACACCAATGCCCCACACCACACCTCCCAGTATCTGGCTCCTGGCTGTTTTGGGATTGATGATGCGGCCACCCGCGATGGCGCTCACTACCCTGGTAACTTTTATCGTGCCCAGGTCTTCATCCACTTTCACTTCCACAAAGGTGGCGGAGTGAGCGTAGCGGGCGTAGTCGCTTTGGTTGTCGGCTGGCTTGCTCGATACTTCTTCTTCTATGGCATTGCCCTGGTTTTGCTGCATGGCTGCCACAACAGAAACAGCTTTAGAGGGCTCGTGCTTCAACCGGATTTTCCCGTTTTCAAAAACAACATCGTCTACTCCTGCATTTACCAAAGGAGAGGCTTCTACCCGCTGCGCCAACTCCAGGAGCCGCTCCCGCACCTTGTCGCAGGCAGATTTTACGGCTGTACCGACTGTAGATACGGTTTTGGACCCACCCTCCAGCGGTGCATCGGGCAGGGAGGAGTCCCCGAGCCTGAACGTGACATCCTCCAACGGCAGACCTAGCGTTTCTGCGGCAATCTGTGTCATCACAGTATAAGTGCCGGTCCCGATATCGGCGGTGGCGCTGCTTACGGTAAGTTTACCATCCTGTGTCAGAA
Organism: Pontibacter brevis; assembly: GCF_054779655.1. Classification (NCBI taxonomy): domain Bacteria; kingdom Pseudomonadati; phylum Bacteroidota; class Cytophagia; order Cytophagales; family Hymenobacteraceae; genus Pontibacter; species Pontibacter brevis. The sequence continues at coordinate 118,416 of NZ_BAAGXV010000087.1, read as the reverse complement.
CGGCCTTGGCGCTGGCCTGCGCCTGGTTCGCCTCCCAGGCACCATGGGCCATCCCCCACCCTATCAGGTTGTGGCCTTCACGCATAGAGCGCGGTGCCGGGTTCCGCTTTTCCCACCCGAACTTCTCAGCGCCCTGCCGGTAACACGCGCGTAGCTCCTTACTGGAAAAAGGCTTGTCCTCGTTCTGGTCTTTCTCCGAGTAATTCTTCAACCTGAATTCAATGGGGTCCATCTTCAACGCATAAGCCAGCTCGTCCATCGCGCATTCCAGGGCAAAGGTACCCGTGGTTCCTCCAGGCGCACGCATGTCGAGGGGCGTGTACACATCCAGGTCCACCAACTGATGGCTTAGCTTTACATTATCGCAGTGATAAAGTATGCCCGGCCAGATGACCACATCCTCGCTGTAATCCTCAAACCTGGAAGTCTCTGCAAAAACATCCTGCTGCAGGGCTTCCAGCCTCCCATCTTTGGAGGCTCCCAATCTAAACCGCTGTACGGTGTGCGGACGGTGTCCGAAGGAAAACATCTGCTGGCGCGTCAGCGTGACCCGGACAGACCACTTCAGCTCCCGTGCCGCCAGCACCGCCAGGAACAGCTGATACTGCGGCCGCAGGCCCGAACCAAACGCCCCACCCACAAAAGGAGAGATAACCTGTATCTCCTCCGGTTGCATGCCGAAAGCGTGCGTAATGTACTGGTGGGTGTTCATAACCCCCTGGATCTTATCGTACACCGTCAGCTTGCCATCCTGCCCATAAACCACTGTGGAGGCATGCATTTCCATTGGGTTGTGGTGCTGACTGGAATGGGTATATTCCCCCTCTATTTTTACCGCTGCATGGGCCAGGGCCTCATCCGGTTGCCCCCATGGCTCCGGCGGTTCCCCGGAGTTGTACTCCTCCGGCACGTAAGCCCTCTCAATACCAGCCTCGAAATCTGTGTCGTGTGGCGCACTTTCGTACTCCACCTGCACCAGCGAGGCTGCATACCTGGCCAGCTCAAACGTTTCGGCTACGGCTAGTGCGATGGGCTGCATACTAAATTTTACCTCATCGTCGTAAAGCGGGCGGAACGGTGAACCGGGAGGCGCATCCATGTCCTTGTAGTTTTTATCGAACCACACATAGCCGGGGCGGTTTTCGTGCGTAAACACCTCCAGCACCCCCTCCAGTTCTAAGGCTTTACTAGTATAAATCTTCTTTATTCTTCCTTTGGCAATCGCGCTGTTTACCACCACACCGTAAGCCAGGTGCGGCACGTTAAACTCTCCGGCGTATTTCGCTTCTCCGGTTACTTTCAGGCGGCCGTCTACACGGTTCACTGGTTTTCCTATCTGATCTGTTTTCATGATTTTTCCTCCATATCTCTGGCTTGTTCCAGCGCACGTACAATGGCACGTTTTGCCAACTCAATTTTAAAATCATTATGCCCGTATCCTTTGGCGCCCTGTATATATGCCTCGGCAACTTTCTCAAAGTTTTCCCTGGTAGCAGGCTGGTCCTGCAACATAGCTTCGGCTGAAGGCACGCGCCAGGGTTTATGTGCTACACCTCCGAGCGCGATGCGCGCTTCTTTGACAGTGTCGCCTTCTAAGCCCAGCGCAGCCGCAACCGAAACCAGGGCAAAAGCATAGGATGCACGGTCACGCAGCTTCAGGTAAGTATAATGGTCGGGAAAACCTTTAACTGGCAAATCGATGGCCGTAATTATTTCGTCGGTTTCCAGGTTGGTGTCGATGTGCGGGGTGTCGCCGGGTAACCTGTGGAATTCAGCAAGCGGAATAACCCGTTCCCCGTTTTTCCCGGTAACGCGTACCTTCGCTTCCAGTGCCGCAAGAGCCACTGCCATATCCGAAGGGTGTGTGGCGATACAATGTTCGCTGGTACCTAAAATAGCCAGGTCGCGGTTATAACCGTTTATAGCCGAGCAACCAGTTCCGGGCTCCCGCTTGTTACAGGGCGTGTCGGTATCATAGAAATAATAGCAGCGGGTGCGCTGCAGCAGGTTGCCTGCATCCGTGGCCATGTTGCGCAACTGCGCTGTGGCTCCGGCTAAAATGGCATGCGACAGGATAGGATAGCGCTTCTCTACCTGCTCGTGATAGGCTGTATCAGCGTTGGTGACGAGCGCACCGAGGCGCAGGCCTCCTTCATCTGTCTCTTCAATGGTGTCTAACGCGAGGCGTGTAATATCTACCAGGTGGCTGGGCCGCTCCACCTGTATTTTCATCAGGTCGAGCAGGTTGGTACCACCAGCTATAAACTTTGCATCACCTGCAGACACTGCGTCCACGGCGTTGGCTGTATCTTTCGCCCGGGTATAAGTAAAACTTCTCATTGAGCCTGGCTCCTTTCCAGTGCTTCCTGCACTACTTTTACAATGTTGGTATATGCCCCGCAGCGGCACACATTGCCACTCATCAGGTCCCGGATATCGTCGAGGGTCTTCGCTTTGCCCTCATTAATCAACCCGATAGTGGAGCAAATCTGGCCTGGTGTGCAGTAGCCGCACTGGAAAGCATCGTGATCAATAAAAGCCTGCTGCACCGGATGAAGTTCTCCGTCCTTGGCCAGGCCTTCAATGGTCGTAATTTCAGAGCCATCTTTCATCACCGCCAAAGTCAGGCAGGAGTTAATGCGCCTGCCGTCTGCCAGCACGGTGCAGGCACCGCATTGGCCATGGTCACAGCCTTTCTTCGTGCCGGTAAGGTTCAGGTGGTCACGGAGCAGGTCCAGTAAGGAGGTCCAGGGGGCAACTGCCAGTTGCTTTTCCTCCCCGTTGATGGTAAGCGTAACAGATACTTCTGGTGGTAAGGCAGGAGTTGCTGTATCCGTGTTTTCGTGTTCTGGTTTGTTTTTCATGAGCGGAAGTAGAGTTGACGTGTGAAAAATGTTATCAGGCGATTGCTGATCCTATCTCTGACAGCAGATACCTACTGTACGCCTTCACAAGCCGGAGGTTCCTGTAAAAGTATACCTGATGGAAGTCCTTTCGGCTGCCCGGTCTCTCCCTGCAAAGCACCAAAACTGCCGCCATCACAACCACCCAAACCTGGGTGAACGAACCACGAACTATGAACAGAAGTATATGCTAGTACTAAAATCTATCGCTGTAAAGCCTGCACATAAACCTTTTAAGCAACTGTAAATGATATCATCTCTCCTGCGCAACTTCCGTAACCGCACTCCCTGGTTTGTCGCTAATTTTGACTCCTGCTCTGGCATGGCAAAGGCTTTGGGGAATTTTATGCATGGCGAAGGCTTTATGGGCGTAGGCGAGTTACCGAACAGCGACCTGGTTGCCGAGGCGATAAATGCCTTGCCCTGGAACCTGCAAAAGACTGTTTACATAAAAGGAAGTTCTAACGAAGCCGTTGATCCCGGCAAGCTAAAGGAGGTGCAGGCAGAGGAGTTTTCGGAGTGGGCAACAGGCCTGTCCCCCAGCCGCAAGTATTCCACCATTCTCATCGGCTCGTCCAGTGGCGCCGCCGTGCATTTAGGCGCAGCCATGGGAGCCCCCTGGCTGCCGCAAACTTTCCTGATTCCTGTCAGAACTCCTGGTCACTTATCTGTAGATGCCCCGATACAGCGTATGGAATGGGCCCGGGAGCCGGCAGAACAATTACTGAAGAGCAACCCGGAGCTGCAACTCCACCACATGATGGACCCGAACCAGGACAGGCCTATGCTGGATGCCATTTCCTATTTCAGAGTAAAGCGCCTGCAGCTAGGCGAAGCCTACAAAAGGTTCATCGCTGAAAACCTGGAGAAAAACGGCACCCTCCTGCTCGTGGAGTGTCAGAAGACCTGGCCGGGCAAAAAAGTAGGCGACCGGCACTTTTTCCAGTTTGGCGGATTGGGTGGAATCAAGCCCGAGGAATACTACCAGGGAAGCGATGAAATAAAGGCATTCCTGAAACAGAACAAATCATCAGTAGACAAGTGGGACGCCCCCTCTCCTGACGGGAACATACTGGAATCTGAATAGGGCTTTGCACAGGCTCTCCGAGAGGATGCAGAAGCATTTGCCAGAGAGAATGGCTATCAGGTGCAGCGTATGGTTTACCAGGAACCTGAGGATCTGAGTCCCTTTGTAGCTGAACTGTACCGCTGGTGGTACCGGCAGCGCAACATAGAACCAGACACCCTGATAGCCGATATGTTCTTTCTGATGGATCCTTACTGGACAATCCGCACCGGCTCCGTTCCTTTCTGGCTGGCCTTTAACGCAAAGCGCTCAATCCATAACCTTAACCAGTACCTGCAACACACCGCCCCCTATGATAATATCTTTATGCTTCCCTTCTCGAATGGTGTGGATGGCGTTGGACTTGCCACGCAGAATGACTTAGAGGCTGTGCTGGCACAGGCAAAAAAAGCAGGCGACTTTCTTGGCACAGAGCCTGATTTGTACCCTTTTGATTTTGGCACCTACGCCCGTTATCAGAAGGACATACAGGAGAAAATACCTGCACGCTATCCTGCAGATGTTTCGCTGACACTCTCCCGGTTTCTTGCCTTTGCACAGCAAGTAAAAGGGAAGTTTAATGTCGCCATACAAGAATCTCTGTAGCTCCCGAAAGTATATTGTTTATTCCTGCTGTGCTCCTGCCTGTGTTGGATAAAGCAGCAGGAGTGCTTGTCTTTTCGCAGCTACCGGCAGGGGCAACTGAGTGCTGCCTCCTGCCGGTACAGGCTAAACTGCTTATATATTGAGTTTAATAGTTCAGGAAATCCTGAACATCAATATCATCTATATACGGATCTAAAACTGCGACAGCGTTGGCAGACTTCTTAAACGTACTGATAACCTGTGCCTCCTTCCCTGCCCAAAGCTCTACAAACAAACCGTTCAATGAATAGAGGGTAACCTGCCACTCATTGTATTTGCGTTGAGCAAGTATGGTACCGTCTTTCGCTAAAGACTCTGCCTGGCTCCGGAAAGGAAGCCTTTCAAACATAGAATATTCCAGCATACTTGTTCTTTATTGTTCATTCCTGATAAGTGTTGCAGCCCTAATTTAGTTTCATTTTCACCTCTTAACAAGCCTGCTGGAAAGTATACGTTTTGCTGGTTCATATTCCTTACCCACCTCTTTCATTTATTCTTTGCTGCTGCAGAACCAGACAAAAAAGAGAACAAATAAAGAAAATCAGCGTGAAAGAGAAAGCCCCGGATTTTATTTGGTTAAATAATGGAAAGTAGCGCAGGAGAAACAAAGGTTGTTGTTTTTGATTTGAATGGCACCTTTTACAAAGAGAGCTCTAAGGATGAGTTCTATAAATTTGTTCTTTCAAAAGAGCCCGGCAGAATTCATTATATCTTCCAGATGGGGTATTACAATGTTCTTAAAAAACTCCATCAGATAAGGAAAACAGAATTCAAGGAGAACTTTTTTAACTACCTGGACAATTTACCGCCAGATAAGGTGGAACAGTATGCAGAGGAGTTCTGGGAAAAGGAATTCCCGGACAAGTTTAACCAGGAACTCAAAAACCGCTTCGACAAACTGAAAGAAGAGGGCGCCGAATTGTACTGTGCCACAGGAGGACTTGAACTTTACGTGAAACCCTTGTTCGACATGTACCCTATCAACGGGTTTGCCGGCACAAGGGTACACTACGTAGGCAACACCTACAAGGTAATTGGGAAAGCATGCAAAGATGAGGAAAAGTTAGAAAGACTGGCTGCCCATTTCAAAGACAAGCCCTACAGGATAATAGAAGCTTACTCTGACAGCAAGGAAGCTATTTTAGACAAGGCAGATAAAGCCTACCTGATAAAGGACAACAAAATTATCCCTTACAGAAAGTAGCCTGTATAAGCCAGAGTGTAACTGGCAACCTTTTCAGGTTTTATCAGGCTCCGCATTATGTATTTCAACTTACGGGCAGTACAGCTTTAGGCTGTGGTCGGCTTTAACGGAATGTGAAACAGCTGCCTGTCCCTGGGCTTAGCAAGCCTGCAGATGTGCGCGTGCCCGTTTATTTTATTAACTTTTCAAAGCATACACTGTCTTCCACATCAGCATACTGGCCATAGTTAGGAATCCGGTTATACCCGTTTTTTTTATAAAGCCCGATTGCCTCGGGATACCTTATCCCGGTCTCTAAGATGCACCTTGTAAAGGACAACTCGCCTGCCCAGCTTTCCAATTCAGACAGAATTGTAGTTGCGATGCCCTTCCCTCTGCTTTCGGGGCGAACGAACATTCGCTTTACTTCCATTGTACCCGGCTCGTGTTCCTTTATTGCACCACAGCCCACTGGCTTACTGTCTTCATAAGCCATTACTACAAATTTTATTTTATCCAGCTTGTTGTATTGGGCATAAAAGGAATGGTCTTCCCCGTCGCGATGTGCTAAATCAGCATCCAGGAGTCTCACCAGGTCTATGAAGTTCGTGTCTCCTGAATGGGTTCTTATTACCTGAATCATTTTCTTTTTTACTTTCTGCTACTGGTTCTTTTTATAATAAACCTAAAAACTTCTTCCTTTTATAGATGTTGTTCAGGTCCTTCTCAAACAAGGTATAGGGGTCGTTGTAGAACTCCATAAAATTCGGCACGCTGCTATGGCCAGGGAATGGAGCATAGTAGTGTGTAGGGCTGCTGGTATCGTTTCGCCACACCAATACATAAGCCAGGCGCATGTCGTCCCTTTTCATTGTTCTTAAAAGTGTGTTCGTCCACCAGGTCGCGTCCGGGACAGACTCCAGCCCTGTTTCTGTGAACGCTGCCAGCTTGCCTGCTTTTCTCGCGTAATCTGACACGATTTTGAGCTTTGCGGCGGCTGTATCAATTGCATAGCGATCGCGCCCCATGTCGCCGTAATTGTCCATCCCCACCATGTCGACCCACTCGTCACCGGGGTAGCGCTCCAGGAACTCGGCTTCATTCCTGAATTTATTATCAGGCGAAAAAGCATAAATAAAGTTGTGCACGCCCAGGCTGTCCCGTAGGTAAGACACAGTAAAGCGCCACAGCGAAATAAATTCTTCACGGCTCGTATGGCCTTTCCCCCACCAGAACCAGTCGCCGTCGAACTCGTGGAAAGGCCTGAAAATAACCGGAGCCAGTTTTCCGTCTGCCCCCTTTACACTGTGCGCCCACTCGCCAATGCTATTCAGGATCTCCTTGTACTGCTCGTGTGCCTCGCCCCCCGGTATAATGTACTTCACCCCTGGCAGCGAAACAGTATCAACCCAATAGAAGCCCCCACCAGATACCGGGTTGGAGAAGTGCCAGGCAACTGTTGTTACCCCTCCCCGGTTGTAGGTATCTACTACGTTCTTCCTGACAGCCTCCTTCGCCTTTTGTATAACCTCCGGTGAGCGACCTGAAAACCCGCTGAAATCAACACCAATCACTGCCGGATGCGAACCGGTAACAGATTTTACATCGGATCGGTCTTCGTCGCCGTACCAGCCGTGGCCGTATTCGGTAGCGTGCTGGTGCCCGAAAAGCGTGTGGTTTTTGGATAGCTTGCCAAGGTTGTGGTACAGCGCTTTTGTTTCTTTTGTGGCGTCCGCATCGATGGGCTTAGTACCAACACAGCCCGTTAACAGCAGAGAAAAAAGCACAGGAACTAAGAAGAGGTGTTTCATGAATGGGAAGTTGAACCACAAAAGCCGCTTGAATTTTTATTCAAGCGGCTTTTGAAGCTTTTATATTAAAGGAGCTGCCTAGTTAGAGGCCGATTCAGTGTAAGCAGTAATCGTCTCGATAGTGCCATCTGGTCTGTGGGTCAGTTCTGTCACTTTGATGTTTCTCAGGTGCGTTTTGCCTGATAACTGTGTGTCGTGATAGAACAGGTACCACTGGCCATCCTTCTCCACAATGGAGTGGTGGTTTGTCCAGCCTTGTACCGGGTTCAGCAGCACTCCTTTATAGGTGAATGGGCCATAAGGAGTGTCGCCGATGGCGTAGGCAATATTATGTGTATCGCCGGTTGAGTAAGAGAAATAATACTTACCGTTGTATTTATGCACCCAGGCAGCTTCAAAGAAACGTCTGTCATTATCTCCTGCTAGCAAAGGCTGGCCGTTTTCGTCCAGGATTTGTACATCCCTAACCTCCTCTGAGAAACCGAGCATGTCCGGGCGCAGGCGTGCCACCTTTGGCGTCAGGGCAGGCTGGTCATCAGCAGGATATACATCATTTGTATTATACTGGCCCGTGGCCCAGCGCTGTAACTGTCCTCCCCAGATACCGCCAAAGTACATGTAGGCATTTCCATCCTCATCCATAAACACAGCAGGGTCAATGCTGAAGCTGTTGGCAATTGGCTCTGGCTGTGGTTTGAACGGACCTGTTGGCGAATCGCTGGTAGCTACCCCAATCCGGAATACATCGTTTTTATCTTTAACAGGGAAGTACAGGTAATAAGTACCGTTTTTGTAAGCAGCATCCGGTGCCCACAGCTGTCTGCCTGCCCAGGGAATATCTTCAATATCCAGTGCCACCCCATGATCAGTGATTTCGCCGCCTACTTTGTCCATAGAGTACACGTGGTAGTCACGCATGGCGAAATGAGATCCATCATCCTTTTCTGCTACTTTTGCATCAATGTCATGTGATGGGTAAATGTAGATTCTGCCATTGAACACATGGGCCGATGGATCAGCTGTATACAGATCCGTTACCAGCGGTTCGTTCAAAAACTGTGTGGATGTCTGCTCTGCCGTCTGCGCCTCAGCACCGTCGGCATTGTTCTCTACGTTTGTGTTCTGGCAACCACTTGCTAAAACAGAGGTTGTTAAAAGAACAAAGAGTGATTTTTTGAAATACGATTTCCTATTCATCATTTATAATTGGTTAGCATTAGTAAGCACAAGCAGAAACGAAACGCATACTCTCTCAGACATAGCCTTACGCTTGTCTGATTCCAAACATACGGTTTTATGAAATCGGTTGCAAATATTAGATTCAAGAAAATATGAGTACTTACTCAGTGCTGCTGATAATTCTGCTGTTGCAGCTAAAATAACTCCGGCAACTGCTTAACCAGTGTGTAGCCACCCATCCAGGCCATTACCACCACCACTCCCGTCCCAAAAAGAGTAAGCCAGAGCGGATGCCGGTAATTCCCCACCACTTTCCTGTTGTAAGCTGCCACCAGCATTGTGCCCAGCGTCACCGGTAAAATCAGGCCATTCAGTACCCCTGCTAATACCAGCAATTTTACAGGCCGGCCGATAAACACAAAAACAGCCGTGGAAACAGCTATAAAACCGATGATCACCCAGTTCTCATGGGCTTGAATACTTTTATGAAAAGACTTGACAAAAGAAACAGAGGTATAGGCTGACCCGATAACAGATGTAACAGCAGCCGAAAGCATCACAATGCCAAACAGCTTATAGCCCAGGTTTCCGGCAGCCAACTGAAAAACAGAAGCAGGCGGGTTAGCCGGGTCCAAAGCCAGCCCCTTGCTGATAACGCCAAGCGCAGCCAGGAAAAGGAAAATACGGATAACAGAAGCGATGGTGATACCGGACACTGCACTACTAGCCACCGCCGGCAGTGCCTTCTCTCCTTTGATGCCTGCATCCAGCAGCCTGTGCCCTCCGGCGAAGGTAATGTAGCCGCCAACTGTTCCGCCTACCAGTGTAATAATGGCAATGACATCGACTTCATCAGGCAGAATGGTTCTGATGGACGCTTCCGCAACGGGCGGAGCAGAGGTAAAGGCCACAAAGATGATCAGCAGAATCATGAGCAGGCCCATGACCTGGGCAAAGCGATCCATCACCTTGCCGGCCTCCCGCACCAGGAAAACGCCAATGGCAACGGCAGCAGCGACAACAGCACCAGCCTCAGGAGAGAAGCCAAACAGCACATTCAACCCCAGCCCTGCCCCGCCAACGTTCCCGATGTTAAAGGCCAGGCCTCCCAGCACAATCAACACGGCAATGAAATGGCCCAGGCCCGGCAAAACAGCGTTGGCAATGTCCTGCGCCCGCATCTCCGACACGGCAATAATACGCCACACATTCAGCTGCACGCCAATGTCGATGATGATAGAGACGAGAATCACAAAGCCAAAACTGGCGGCAAGTGTTTGGGTAAAGACGGTGGTCTGTGTTAAAAAGCCGGGCCCTACTGCCGAGGTCGCCATCAGAAAGGCTGCCCCTAAGAGCACACTCCAGTTTTTCTTTGGCCTCATGCCCCTGCCCCGCCTTTTGCCTGCAAGAGAATGCCCTCACTGGTGAGCACCTCCTGTATGTGGCGTGCGAATGTCAGTGCATGCGGTCCGTCACCGTGTATGCAAACGGTATCTGCCTGAATGGAAATATCCTCCCCCTGCTGCGTTTTTACTTTTCCTTCTTTCACCATACGTACCGCCTGCAGGATTGCATCGGCCGGATCTGTGAGCAGGGCACCCGGTAGTCTTCTGGAGGTTAAGGTACCGTCGGGCTGGTAGGTGCGGTCTGCAAATACCTCGTTGGCTGTCGCCAGCCCCAGTTTTTCTCCTGCCCGGATAAGCTGGCTCCCGGCAAGGCCGTACAGCACGGCCTGCGGTTTTACTTTGTATACAGCTTCCGCAATTGCCTCTGCCAAAGCCTCGTTCACAGCGGCCATATTGTACAACGCCCCATGTGGTTTTACATGGTGCAGCTCCCCTCCTTCCGCCTGCACAAAAGCAGCCAGGGCCCCTACCTGGTATACCACCATATTAAAAGCCTCCTCAGGGGAAACAGCCATTTCACGTCGGCCAAAGCCAACCAAATCAGGCAGGCCGGGGTGCGCGCCAATGGCAACGCCCTGCGCCAAAGCAAGCTTTACCGTGTGCCGCATCACGTTTGGGTCCCCGGCATGGAAACCACAGGCTATGTTTGCGGACGTGACAAAATTTAATATCGCCGCATCATCGCCCAGTTGGTAATTGCCGAAGCTTTCACCCATGTCACAGTTCAGATCCACGCGCAACTGCTCTTTCATTTAAGTGTTTTTAAATGTAGTGCTCCTTTTATTTTTTCGATGTTCTTCTCCTGCCTGATGTAAAGTAACTGCGCTTCCTCTAAGGTGACCTCGGTAAAGCGGAGTTTATCTCGTGGCGTGAGCTGGGCTAATTTAGAAAAATCAGCCGAAATAACCTGTGCAATGCGTGGATAGCCGCCGGTGGTCTGGTGATCAGCAAGCAACACAATGGGGTTTCCTTCTGCGGGCACCTGCACGGTACCAAAGGTAACGGCGCTGGAGAGCATGTCTGCCTGCTCCGCCAGCGATAACCGGGTGCCCCGCAACCGGTAGCCCATTCTGTCAGACTGCGAGGTGACCTGGTAGGCCATGCGCCAGAAATCCTGCTGGCTTTGTTCTGAAAAAAGACCGTACTCCGGTCCTTTCAGCACCCGTATGGGCTGCGGCTCTTCGTATTTAAAATAAAGCGACGAATCAACAGCCCAGTTTGCCTGCGTCCCCGAAGCACCTTTCTGGTTTTGAACCATTCCTTGCAGGAAACGCTCTGTTTTATCAGGAAACGATTTGCAGGGCAAGGTGTCTCCCGCTTGCAGCGCGCTGCCATTTAAACCGCCAAGCCCGGCGCTCAGGTAGGTCGCGTAACTTCCCAGTACCTTTGGTATATCGAAGCCCCCGGCTACGGAGATATATGCCCGGCAGCCACTGCGGGGAGAGCCGAACTCCAGCACACTACCGGCCTCTACAAACAGCGGACGCCAACCTTTAACAGGCTCACCATCAATTGTAGGCGACAAGTCTGCCCCCGTAATGGCTATCAGGTGGTGCTGCTCAAACTGTATTTTTGGCCCCATCAGGGTTACTTCTATACCCGCTTCTGCTTCTTCGTTGCCTATCAACAGGTTGGCAGCACGCAGGGCAAAGGTATCCATGGCGCCGCTCACAATGATGCCGTCTTTCTGGTAACCGTGCCTGCCCAAATCCTGGATGGTGGTTAAAAGTCCGGAGCTGATTATTTTAAGACTCATGCTGCTGCTCCTTTCTTTCGTTGAATTCCTTTTCTGTAACCGCTACAAAGCGTACGATATCACCAGCCTGTAGCAGGCTGGGGGAAGTAGCGTTTGGTGTAAAAAGAGGAACAGGCGTACGGCCAATCAATTGCCAGCCCCCGGGAGTTTGTATCGGGTAAACGCCTGTCTGCTCTCCTGCAATGCCCACCGAACCCGCTGGTATCGCCTGCCTTGGCGTTTCCTTGCGTGGCGCAGCAATCCGTTTGTCCATGCCGCCTAAATACGGGAAGCCGGGGGCGAAGCCAATCATATACACCAGGTAATCCTGTTGCGTATGCAGGGCTATCACTTCTTCTGTACGCAGTTCGTTGATGCGGGCTACAAACTCCAGGTCCGGGCCATACGCTCCTCCATACAACACAGGAATCTCAATCCGGCGAGGTGATTCGCTTTCCCGGGCATCCGTTATAAAAGGCAGCATGCGCTGCAAGAAGCCTGTTGCTTTTGTGTAAGGATTGACGTTTCCTTTCTCACTTAATACCCAGGGATCGTAATAGACGGTAACCGTTGTATAGGCAGGCACAAACTCTATCAATCCTGCAAAGGGGTGTTGTTGAAGGTAGGCGCTTAACGCCCGCACCTGTTTGTGCGTCTGCTCACTGATATCATTTCCAAACTCCACCACCACAGCAGCATCTCCCAAAGGGTACAGCTGCACTGCCGGAATTTCACGTTGCTCTTTCTCCAGGTTTATCATTCCATCATGATTGGTTAAAATTTAAGCAGGAAACAAAAAAGCTGCTGCTGCTCCTTCTCTTATCCAAAACAACGGTATCTGCCATTCTTGGTTATGTCCTGCACCAGATTTGCCTACAGGGCCTATAGCTAAAAGTAGTTATAAGTTTGTATTTTTGAGATAGTATGAAAAAGAACTATATCCAAAGCGTGGGAGCAGGCCTGCTGTTGTTTACGTGCGCAGCCACCTTTTCCTGCAGCGAAAGAATAACAACAGTGGCTGATTCCCTGACCGTAGAAACAGGTGTATCCGAAGAACTTGCCTCTTACAGGAAAAAAGTCATCAGCGGTTTGGCCTACGACATTCGCCTCGATATCCCTAAGGCAAAGGCAGACCCTGTACTGGCTTCAGAAATCATTTCTTTTAGTCTGAAAGAAAACAGCCAGCCACTCCAGATTGATTTTAAGGAGAAACCGGACCACCTGCAGCAGGTATCGGTGAATGGCAAACAGATAGAAATAGACCACCGGAACGAGCACCTGGTTATCCCGAAGCAGTATTTAAAAGAGGGGCAAAACCAGGTAACGATACAGTTTATTGCCGGCAACCTGTCGCTGAACCGGAACGAGGAGTTTCTGTACACCCTGCTGGTGCCGGACAGAGCGCGCACAGTTTTCCCGGTTTTCGACCAGCCCAATTTAAAGGCTTCCTTTAAACTGGCTTTAACCGTGCCTAAGGACTGGAAAGCCCTTGCCAACGGACCGCTTTTGGACTCGCTTGCTGTAGGTGCAAAGAAGACGTACCGTTTCGGCGCATCCGATACCATCAGCACCTATCTATTTTCTTTTGCGGCAGGAAAGTTCAAGCATGTATCGCGGGAAGTAGACGGCCGCGTGATGCATTTCTATCACCGGGAAACAGATGAAGACAAGCTGGCGCAGAGCATGGACCCGATTTTCGGGATACATGCCGATGCCCTTGCCTTTATGGAGGAATACACGCAGATACCCTACCCTTTCCAGAAGTTTGACTTCATTGCCATCCCGGATTTCCAGTACGGCGGCATGGAACATGTAGGCGCCATCGACTACAAGGCTGCTTCCCTTTTTTTGGATGAGGGGGCTACACAGAGCCAGAAGATTGCCCGATCCAACCTCATCGCCCATGAAACCGCCCACATGTGGTTTGGTGATCTGGTAACCATGCAGTGGTTTAACGATGTGTGGATGAAGGAGGTCTTTGCCAATTTTATGGCAGACAAGATTACGCAGGTAGCGCTGGAAAACGCAAATTACGACCTGAAGTTCCTGATAGACCACTTTCCTGCAGCCTACAGTGTAGACCGGACCGCCGGAGCCAACCCTATCCGTCAGCCCTTAAGCAACCTGCAGGATGCCGGCTCCCTTTACGGGAACATCATTTACCACAAAGCACCCGTGGTGATGCGCCAGCTGGAACGCCTGATGGGGGAAGAAGCTTTTAAACAGGGCTTGCAGGAATACCTGAAAACGTACGCCAACAGCAATGCCACTTGGCCTGAACTGATTGCCATTCTGGATGCCCGCACACCCGCCGACCTGCAGGCCTGGAACCAGGTTTGGGTAAACGAGCCGGGCAGGCCGGTGTTCAGCTACGACCTGAAAATTGAAAACGGGAAAATAAATCAGCTGGTGCTCAGGCAACAGGGAGAAGATGGCTCAGACCGGCTGTGGCCACAGCTCTTCGAGGTTAAACTGGTGTACCCCCATAACCAGAAGGAGCTCACCATAAACATGAACCAGCAGGAGGTAGTAGTAGAAGCCGCTGCAGGTGAACCTGTCCCGGACTTTATTCTCTTCAACACCTCCGGCCAGGGCTATGGTGTTTTTCCTGTTGATGAGCAGATGCTGCCTTCGCTGTTTACTTTAGAAGACCCGGTGGTGCGTGCTTCTGCCTACATCAACCTATATGAAAATATGCTGAACGGCCGCACCATTACCCCGGAGCAGTTATTAGCTCTGTACCGGAAAAGGCTGGTAAATGAGACCGAAGAACTGAACCTGAGGCTGCTGACAAGCCAGCTCGACGATATCTTCTGGAAATTCCTGTCACCAGCTACCCGCTCGCGATTGGCTCCCGCCCTGGAGCAGGAGTTATGGAGCGCCATGCAGCAGCAGGAAGCTGCCAATTCAAAAAAACTGTTATTTAAGGCCTACCAGAGCATTGCCCTGAGCAAAGAAGCGCAGGACAGGCTATACCAGGTATGGGAGAAGCAGGAAGCGCCAGCGGGCGTAAAGCTGACGGAGGACGATTATACCTCCCTTGCCCTGGCGCTGGCACTACGCGACTACAAGCCGGAAGCGAACATACTGGAAAAACAAATGAGCCGCATCCAAAACCCCGACCGCAGGCAGCGGCTACAGTTCATGCTGCCCGCCCTGTCTGCGAACGAACAGAAAAGAGATGCTTTCTTTGCCTCTCTAAAGGAAGAGCAGAACAGGGAGAAAGAAGCATGGGTAAATGCCACCCTGGCCTACCTGCACCACCCGTTACGAGCCGAAACATCAGAGAAATACCTGAAGGAGAGCCTTGGCCTCCTGGAAGAAATCCAGTTGACAGGCGATATCTTTTTCCCGTACTCCTGGCTGCAGGCCACCTTTGGCTCCTACCAAAGCCCGGCAGCAGCCAACACAGTACGCCGTTTCCTGGACGCGCACCCGGATTATAACCCGAAGCTCCGGGCCAAAATCTTACAGGCAGCCGATGATTTGTTCAGGGCAGAGAAGCTTGTGCATACACAAAAAGGGTCTTAATTTAAATCTTGAACAACGCCATGAAGCCAATATCTATAGCTGTTCTTTTCCTGCTGATACTCTGCTCCTGCGGAGCTGTGGTGCGGGAAGAAAGACCCGGTAACGACATGTTGTATGCAAAGGACAACCTCGTGGCCTGGTGCACCATTCCGTACGACAGCAGGAAGCGAAACTCTGAAGAAAGAGCAAGCATGTTAAAGGACCTGGGCATAAAATCGTTTGCCTACGACTGGCGCTGGGAGGATTTGCCGAACATGGAGCATGAGCTGGCCACGCTGAAAAAGCATGACATAGAACTGGAAAGCGTGTGGTTCTGGATAGATGGTGGCTCAGGCAAAGTATTTGACGAAGCAAACGAAATCATCCTGAACACGCTGGAGAAAACAAACACCCGAACCGAACTCTGGGTTAGCTTCCCGGCCCGCTACTTTGAAGGTATGACAGATGAAGAAAAGCTACAGAAAGGCGTCAATACGCTGCAACAGCTACATGCACGGGCATCGAAAATAGGTTGCACGCTGGCCTTGTACAACCACGAAGACTGGTTTGGTGAGCCGGAAAACCAGGTGAATCTGATTGAGGCCTCCGGCTTAAAGGACATCGGTATTGTGTACAACTTCCATCACGCCCACGAGCAGCTGGACAAATTTGAGCACACCCTAAAAATAACCATGCCTTACTTAAGAGCTGTTAACCTGAACGGCATGCGGGCAGGGGGACCGAAGATTATGACCATTGGAGAAGGCGATCGGGAACTGGAAATGCTCCGCAAACTCAAAGCCTCCGGTTTCAAAGGCTCCATCGGTATCATTGGCCATACCGAAAACGAGGATGTCGAAGTTGTCCTGAAGCGGAACATCGCCGGCCTAAAAAACCTGCTGGCGCAACTAGGCGAAACAAAAGCTTTAAGAACTTATAAGTAGCGTAAAAAAGCACCTGGCCTCCTTTGTTATTCTGAACACAGTGAGAAATCTGTGTATTCTGGAGTATTTGAGAATTCCGGATTTCTCACTGCGCCCGAAATGACAGCATTTTGCTATTTAAGATGGCTTGAGTCCGAAACGAGGTTAGCTTTCACAAAAGCTTATTCCGCTGAATGGCGCATAACCCGTGCCGTTACAGTCAGCTGCCCCACGTGCCGCATGGTATGCTCTGCACCATGCACCAGCAAGCCCAACACATTGGACGGGATTTGCGCCCGCCCTACACCCCGCGGCTCCAGCAGTGTTTCCTCATTTGTATGGCGTAACTGCTGCAGGGCCTTTTCCACCTGCTGGTTAAATATTTTTACCAATTGCCGGGCTGTGCACCCCGCCTCCGGGCACTTTCCTTCCGTGGACAGCGCATTCAGCTGCTCCTGCGTTAAAGCCAGCCCCTTTGCATAAGTAAAAAGCCGGTCCAGCACACCTGCCAGGTGCTGCAGGTGAAAACCAACTGAAGCCACACCTGCAGGCCTTTCCCACAGTAAATCATCCGGATAGCTTTGCATCAACTCCTCCACCTCTTCTCTGGCCTGCAAAAGCGCGTGGGCGACAGGTTGCAACAAAGGCGGCATATCCGGCAAAGGGCCGCGAAGCCATACTTCACGTGTATCAGTTTGAGCCATTCAATTCTGTATTTTCAGGTAAAAATTAAATATTCATTTATTCACTGGCAAGTTAGAACATACGCAGCCCCTTGCAAAACAAGCTGAGACTCCGTGAAAAATGGAAATACAATCTAAACTCAGGGGCTTTGTGTATCAAGCTTCCTGTAAAACCTGTCTTATTGATAGGCAAGCAAGGTGTGAGGCAACTGCCTGTTCCACACCTATGTACCCGGCACCCTCACATGGCAGGATTATTGCACATAACACTTTAACAGTAAGCAATATAAACTCGAAGGTAATACCTGCACACGCCAGGTATCTTAATCAGAATCACATGTACTCCGTTAGGCCCTGGTTGTATATAGGGAAGTGCCGTGACACGGTAAACCTCCCCCGCCTGAAGTCCAACCATATCAGGGGAATGCTCCAACTCGAAGACCTGGTAGAGCAGCTGGGTATTCACGTCCTGCACCTTCAGGTAGCAGACGGACACCCTATACCAGAAAAAGAATTCCAGAGGGGCATTCACTTTGTTTTGCTGGAGCACAAGCTGGGCCGAAACGTTTTGATTGCCTGTGGGGCTGGCATCAGCAGGTCGGTAACTTATGCCATAGCTGCATTGAAAGAGACAGAAGGCTTGTCGTTGCTGGCTGCTTACGGAGAGATCGTCAAAAGAAACTATACGGCCCTGCCGCATGCTGTTATCTGGAAGTCGCTCTGCGCCTATTACAACGAGGACGTCCCTTACATTGAGGTGTTACGGCAATACAACATCGCCAGAAGCTGAAGCACGCTTTTCTGACCTGTGGCTCTTGCGATTTAGTACTCCACCGCATCAGAAATCCTCATCATTACCTCCTTCCCTTTTCTAACAAACCCACTATTCCACTTCTGCAGCGCGAAAAAGGCAACATAAAAAGAAACAGCAAGCGCTAACATAAGCTGCAGGTCGCACGTTAACATACGCTGTATCTGCTGCAAAAGCAGGAGAAGCCATCTATCAGTTAGAGGCAGCTTCTGCTCATGCATGTACAGGTCAATGCACCCGGAGAAACAGGAATACGTTTAATTACAAGTTTTATACAATGCGAAGATTCGTGATGTCTGATAGCCATGGCGGTTATCGCGCGATGGTGCAGTGCCTGGAGAGAAGTGGCTTCGACATGGAGAAAGACCAGCTGTTTTTCCTGGGTGATGTGGTAGATGGATGGTCAGAAACGATGGAGAGCATCGACCTTTTGCTGAGCATCGGCAACCTAGTGTACCTGCTGGGCAACCACGATCAGTGGGCCCTCGAGTTTTATACCGGCAAAATGCTGCAGGATTCCCCAACCATCAACCTGTGGCTGCTGCAGGGCGGAGCCGCTACAGTAAAGTCTTATAAAAGAGGCAGGCCGATGCCCCAGGAACACCTTGAACTGCTAAAGCAGGCGAAAGCCTATCACGTGACCGAAGATAATATCCTGATGGTGCACGCTGGCTTCGATACTAGCAAACCGATAGAGGACACAGCCCCTGATTACCTTATCTGGAAAAGAGAGTTTGTGCAGCACTGTTACTACCAATATACAAAAAACAAACCTGTAACCGTAGCGCAGTACAAAGAGGTCTACATCGGCCATACCCCCACGATAGCGCTGAACGCAGCACAAAAAACGCCGCTACGTATGGGAAACGTTGTTTTAACAGATACCGGCGCAGCATTCTACGGCTGCCTTTCCATCATGGACATAGACAGCAAGGAAGTATGGCAATCCGATGAGGTGAGGCGCCTGTATCCCTACGAAGAAGGCCGCAACGGCACCAGCTGCTTTGTAGAGAGCGGTCAGGGCTGAATAATACCCTGATCCTCTAGTTTACTCCATAGTACCATGGAGGCAAAACATATTATGAAATGAGCACATGGAAAAATGGCACACCCCTTACATTGACTTCAAACTATAACTTTCCTCCAGCCGAACAAGATCCTCCAGCAACGAAACCGTAGTGGCTCCCGGTTTACCATCACCAATCACCCTGTCATCTACCTGCACAATAGGCAGAATCCGTTTTGTGGTGCTCGTGAGAAAAGCTTCCCTGGCCTGCCATATATCTTCCAGGCTAACGGCTTCCACAGCTACTTTGTACTTCTTCACAGCAAGTTCCAGCACATGCTTTCGCGTAATGCCCTGCAATACGTCCTCAGCAGGCGTCACCACAGTGCCATCCTGCCTCACAATAAAGAAGTTGCAGCGGGGAAATTCTGTCACGACACCACCCTTTTGGTACAACACATCGTCGGCCCCGCTTTCTTTAACCCTGTTTATCAGCCAGATACCCATGGAGTAGTTGATGGTTTTAACCGCAGGAACTTCCCGCACATACTCCTGCGTAATCACCTTCAGCCCTCTCTCCCGCAGCGCCTGCCCCGGCAGTACAAGAGGCTGCTGCACAATTACCAGGCTGGCCTCGCCTATGTCGTAGCCGTTGTCAGAGTACCCTCCCGTCAGTATGATTTTCATGCCGGATACAGGCAACCCGTTCAGTTGTATCAGCTTCCGGATAGTGGCCCTCAAGGCTTCATCCGAAAGGGGGACAGGAAGGTGCATCAGCTTTGCCGAAGTATAAAAACGCTCCAGGTAATCCTCTAAAAACAAGGGTTGCCCTTCCATGATTTTAAGAAAATCAAAGACGCCGTACCCCCGCTGGATGGAAAGGTCGCTTACATGCAGGTATGCCTGTTCCAGGGGTACAATCTCCTCCCGAACAAAGGCGTAAAGCTTATTTTCTGATGACACGGTAATGCTTTAAAATCTTGTTTACTTTATCAAGTGGCAGTGCTTCTACGCGATGCTGCTCTTTTCCTTCTGTAGTCTCGGCCCTGAACAGGGAATTGATGATTGCCTCTTCCGTTGCCTCAATCACGGCAATAAACAACGGCGACATTTCATCGTTGCGCAGCAGGGTTACTGTCTGCGTTTTGTCTTGTGTGGCATACGGCACCCGTAGCCCCGGGTGCGAAGAGAAAGCCACCACATAATCGCCGCTTCCGTTCGAGGCAATGCCCCCGGTTTTAGCCAGTCCCATCATCGCCCGTTTTGCCATCCGCTCCAGGTTTCGGGCATCCACTGGCGCATCCGTTGCCACAATCATCATACAGGAACCATCGGCGCTATCTTTAAGGTGCTGACTGCCGAAGTACTGTTTCAGTTCTTCCCCTACCGGAGCACCATCAACCTGCAGTACACCGCCAAAGTTGGTCTGCACCAGCACCCCCACCGTATAGCCGCCCATGGTTTCGGGGAGAAGCCGCGAAGAGGTGCCGATGCCGCCTTTGAAGCCGAAAGCCACTGTGCCGGTACCCGCGCCTACATTTCCTTCCATCACTGGGCCACCTTTAGCCTGTTGTATTGCCTGCACGACATGTGCCTCAGTTACATGCCGGCCGCGGATGTCGTTCAGGTAACCGTCGTTTGTCTCCCCCACCACCGCGTTCACCGACTGCACCGCTTCGTTTCCGGGCTGCTGCAGCACATAACCCACTACGGCATTTAAGGCTGTGCCCACGCTTAAGGTGTTGGTCAGGACAATGGGAGTTTCGATGTTGCCGAGTTCCTGTACCTGCGTAGTGCCCGCTAGTTTACCGAAGCCATTCCCGACATATACCGCAGCAGGCACTTTGTCCTGGAAAATATTTCCTTCGTGCGGCAGGATAGCGGTAACACCCGTCCTAATATGGCTCCCTTCCTGCAGCGTCACATGCCCCACCTGCACCCCGGCCACATCGGTGATGGCATTGTGCCGGCCCGTTGGCAGTACGCCTACTTTTACGCCGTACTCCCGCGCCCGCTTCCGTTGCTGGCTCCAGGCCTGCGATGTGATGCCTACCATGAAAAGAAATAAAAACAGAAACCTCATATACAATTTGTGTCTGTGCGCAAAAGAGCCTTAGCCGTGTATCAGCTTTTCAACATTCTCCGGCGCAATTTCGGGAGTGGCTCCTTTATGACTTGCTACCAGGGCACCCATGGCACAGGCCTTTTGCAGGGCTTCCGGAAAAGAATTACCCTTGATACGGCTACTCAGGAAAGTGGCCAGGAAAGCATCTCCGCTGCCAATGGTGTCTTCTACCTCCACGGTATAGCCTTCCTGCTCGAAATAGCCTTCGGCACCCAGTACGGCAGCCCCGTTTTCTCCCCGTGTTACAATAATGGACTGCAGTGTGTACTGCTTGAGCAGAAATTCCATAGCGGTTTTTTCATCAGCGAATTCCTGGTACCAGCCCGCAATCTCCATCAGTTCGTGGTGGTTCATTTTCACGATATCGGCCTGCTCCAGCAAAGGCTCCAGCACCTGCCGTGTATAATGCGGCGGGCGCAGGTTCACATCAAAAACTTTTCCTTTCGCCATTTCCAGTAAGGACAGCAGTGCCTGCCGGGATGTTTCACTCCGTGCCGCCAGGCTACCGTATATAAAGTAATCCGTCTCTGACACCAGTTGCTGCTGGTTTTCTTCCTGCTGTATATAGTCCCAGGCTACAGGTTGCACAATATCATAAGTTACTTCGCTGCGGTTGCTCACATTGGCCACGACCACACCTGTTTTTTGCGTCTCATTTACCTGCACCCATCGGGTGGAAACTCCTTTCTGCTGCAGGTAATCCAGCAGCTCTTTTCCCAAATCATCGCGGCCCACACAGCTGATAACAGCGGGTGCAAAACCCTGGTATTGCAGGTGAATCGCCACGTTCATAGGTGCCCCACCTGGTAATTTCCCGCTGGGCAGAATGTCCCAAAGCATCTCTCCAAAGCAGACGATTTTGTTTTTCATTGTGATGTTCTGTTTGTGATGAATTTCAAAGAGAGGACCTTATACGCTAACGGGTGAATTCCGCCGGTGTCATCATCCCCCTGCCCCCTTCAAAGGGGGTCTTTTCTTAGTTTCTCACCCAGTCCTCAGGAGTGCACCACCTCTTTTCCAATTTCCTCCAGCGACGTTTCTTTTGTCTCCGGCATCATGCGCCAGACAAAAATCAACTGCAGCACCATCATCACGCAGAAAATCAGGAAGGTAAGGCCTCCTCCCAGCGTTTCGGCGATGTAAGGGAAAATAAAGGCAATGACGGCTGCCAGTATCCAGTGCGTGAAACTGCCCAGCGCCTGCCCGTATGCCCGCACCTGATTCGGGAATATCTCCGAGATAAACACCCAGATAACCGCTCCCTGCGAAAAAGCAAAGAAGGCAATATAAACAAAGAGATAAATAGGCACTGCATACCCCTCAAAACTCTCGTTAAAGAAAGCGAAGGAAACCAGCCCCAACGTAATAATTAAGCCGAAGGAACCAATCAGCATAAGTTTGCGGCGCCCAAACCGGTCAATGAAGTTGAGCGCCAGCAATGTGAACAAGAAGTTCACCAGCCCCACTCCCGCCGAGGACAACAACGCGGATTCTGTGCCCAGGCCGGTCATTTCAAAGATGCGTGGCGCATAGTAGATAATGGCGTTGATGCCTGACAACTGGTTGAAAAAAGCAAAAAGCACTGCAAGCGTAATAGGCCTGCTGTAGCGCTTCGAGAAGAAGGCATCTGCCGGTTTCCGGGAATCTACCTCAGCGGAGCTTTGGATTTCCCGTACCGTCTGCGCAGCATCCACTTCCGGGTTGGCAGCCTGCAGCGTGTCCTTTGCCTCCTCTACCCTGCCCCTGCGCAGGATAAGCCAGCGCGGGCTCTCCGGCACCACGAACAAGCCCAGTAAAAATCCAATGGCCGGGAAAGCCTCTACCCCCAGCATCCAGCGCCAGTCATTCGGCCCGGTGCCGCCAATCAGGTAATTGGACAGGAAGGCGATCAGGATACCAAACACAATGTTAAACTGGAACAAGGCCACCAGCCTGCCCCGCGATTTGGCAGGCGATATCTCGGTGATGTACAGCGGTGCCGCCACCGAGGAAGCCCCCACCCCTAAGCCTCCCAGAAAGCGGAAGAACAGGAAAGCGTACCAACCCGTTGCCAGGGCCGACCCTACCGCGGACACAAAATAGAAAACAGCAATCCAGATAAGCGTTTTCTTCCTTCCTAGCTTGTTGGAGGGTATACCGCCAAACAAAGCGCCAATCACAGTACCAAAGAGTGCTATCGACACCGTAAGCCCGTGCTCGAAAACATTCAGGCTCCAGTAATCCTGTATGTCCCGTTCAGCTCCGGAGATAACAGCTGTATCGAAGCCAAACAGGAAGCCTCCCAGTGCCACAACTATAGACCATAAAAAAACTTTCTGATTCATTACTGCATTTTTTAAGATGAGATCCAGGTGCTTTGCTGGTTTGCCTCCAGGAGACAAACCAGCATTATCAAATATCCATCAATATATCGAAATCAAGATAAAGAGCCTGTTTTAATTTCAATTTTGTTGATGAAATACCCGTGCCTGCAGGCTGGTGGGGTGCCAGCCCAGGAACAGCCTAAAGATTCTGCACAGAAAAATAGAAGATTCAGCTTTTAAAATCCTTCCTTTGCATTCCAAATAACAAAACGGCATGCACTGCGCATAATCCTGACGATAGTTATTTGACTCATGGTCCGGTAAAATGCTGTTGAATTACCTTGCATGATGCTTGAAAGAAATCCCTGTTTCGCATGTTATTCAGCGTCACCTGTTTGTGCGGCAACTCCGGGTGCAGGCATTGATTTGGCGCAATTCTTGTCTGTTGTGGTGCAAAAGTGTAGGGCCGTGTTTTACCCTGGCGCAAGCTATAAGCTCTTTTTGCAACCTAATTCATAAAAGAGGGTAAAGGAGTTTTTTTCGACTAAAGCGCTGGGCACGGCCAACAAGAGGTATCTGATATAACACATGAGGCGTTTGCTAAAAAAGATAATTAAGCTATTAGTTTACGGATTAATTTTACCGGTTACCTTGTTTCTGAAAGAACAGCTACACCTGTTTTACCAGAGCCAGAAGCCAAAGTTTATCCGCACGTACTGGAAAAGAAAATGGACAAAGGCGCGGGAGTTTAAGTGGAAAGAGGCGCGGCTCTCGGATTTCGGGTTCCTTTTCAGAGCTGCTTATAAAACAGGCCTTTTTCTGTTGCTGTTTGCCTGCATTTTTTACCTCACTGTTTTTGCAGGAGCCTATGGCCATGTACCGTCCAAGCGGGAGTTAAGGTCCAAGCAAAACAACACAGCCTCTGAAGTTTACTCCGCAGACAGTGTGCTGCTGGGCCGCTACTACATACAGGACCGCACCAATGTGAAATTTGAGGACATATCACCTGCAGCCATTGATGCCCTCATCGCCACCGAGGATGTGCGGTTCTACGAGCACAGTGGGATCGATATCAGGAGTTCGTTCCGGGTGCTGATTAAGTCACTGTTGCTGCAGGGAGAGAGCGGCGGGGGCAGTACCCTGAGCCAGCAGCTGGCGAAGAACATGTATCCCCGCAAGGATTACTGGCTCTGGGACATGCCGGTGAACAAACTGCGCGAGATCATTATTGCGCGTAAGCTGGAAGGCATCTACAGCAAACAGGAACTGCTGGAACTTTACCTGAACACCGTGCCAATGGGCGGCAACCTGTACGGTATTGAAAGGGCTTCGAGGCGCTTCTTCAATACTTCTGCCGATTCCCTTAAAACAGAGGAAGCCGCTGTGCTGATTGGTATGCTTAAAGCAAACACCACCTACAACCCCCGCCTGTACCCAGAGCGGTCCAAGCAGCGGCGCAATGTGGTCCTCAACCAGATGGCCAAGTACGATTTCCTGCCTGCTGCTGTGGCAGACTCCCTGAAGGCCTTACCCCTTACCTTAAATTACCGTTACACCACCCACAACGATGGCCTGGCACCTTATTTCAGGGAACAGCTACGCCAGGAACTGGAGAAGTGGGCGGCCTCAAAGCGCAAGCGCAACGGGGAGACATACAACCTCTACACCGATGGCCTGAAAATATACACGACCATCGACGCGGGTATGCAAAAGCATGCAGAACGCGCTGTGGCGCGCAGAATGTCGCTGCTGCAGAAGCAGTTTAACGCGCATTGGAGAGGCAGAGCGCCTTGGGGCAAGGATGCCTCTGTGCTGCAGCATGCCTTGCAGCGCTCCGACCGGTATAAAAAATTAAAGCAGGCCGGTTTACCAGAAGCCGAGATAAAAGAAGTTTTCCAGAAGCCTGTTCCTATGACGGTGTACAGCTGGGACGGGAGCAAAAAGCAGGAAATGAGCCCTATGGACTCCCTTGCCTATTACGAACGCTTCCTCAACACCGGCCTTTTCGCAATGGAGCCGCGCACCGGCTATGTACGGGCCTGGGTAGGCGGCATTAACCATGCCGTGTTTAAGTACGACCATGTGCGGGCACACCGGCAGGTAGGCTCTACCTTCAAACCCATTGTGTATGCCGCCGCACTGGAAAAGGGGATTGCTCCCTGCACTTATTTCCCCAACCAGCGCCAGACCTACCCGGAATATAATGACTGGTCGCCACAGAACGCCACAGGGCAGTATGGTGGAGAATACACGATGCGGGGCGCCCTGGCTCACTCTGTGAACACCATCTCGGCCCAGCTGATTATGCAGACGGGCGTAGAGCGGACGGTGACCCTGGCGCACCGTTTTGGCATACAGAGCAACCTGCCGCAGGTGCCTTCCCTTGCCCTCGGAACAGCAGATATTTCGCTTTTCGAGATGGTCAGTGCCTATGCCACCTTTGCGAACAACGGGTACAGTGTCTCCCCGGTTTACATCGAAAAAATAACCGACCGCACAGGTAATGTGCTACGGGAACACCGAAGCAGTACAGCTGACACGAAGAGGGTGTTGTCTGAAACCAATGCAGCCATTATGCTGCACCTGATGGAAGGCGTAGTGGAAGAAGGAAGCGCCCGCCGCCTGCGCTCTGAGTTTGGTTTGAAAATGGACATTGCCGGCAAAACCGGCACCTCGCAGGAGCATGCGGATGGCTGGTTTATCGGCATTACGCCAAAACTGGTAACAGGTGTCTGGGTAGGCGCTGAAAGCCCGAAGGTGCGGTTCAGGACGCTGGCCCTGGGCCAGGGCTCCAGCACGGCCCTGCCTATCTGGGGTGACTTTATGAAACGAATTGCCCTGGACCCTGCCTATCCGGGATACCTGAACAGCCAGTTCGACCCGCTTCCTGCTAGGCTGCAGGACCGATTGGCATGCGACTCTTTCCGGGCAGAGCCACCACCACAGAACTTTTTCGAACGGATACTGGATGATGTGAAAGATAAGGCTGTGAAGACGTACGAAGAGTGGAAAGAGCAACTAAAGAAACGTAGAGAAGAAAGAAAAGAGCGTAGAAGAAGAAACTAGACTACCTGTGCCTTTATCGGATATCTGTTCGCCGCCTCTCTCCTCCTTTGCGTAAGTCCTACAAGTGTTAGTTTTGTACAGGTAAAACATCTTTAAATTAGATAGAACGCATGAAAGTAGGATTTATAGGACTAGGAATTATGGGCAGTCGTATGGCAGCCAATTTGCAGCATGCCGGGCACGAGCTCGTGGTGTACAACCGCACACAATCAAAGGCCGATGCATTGGTAGAGAAAGGAGCAACAAGAGCTGAGTCGCCGGAAGAAGTGGCAAACCAGTGCCGGCTGGTGATTACGATGCTTTCCACCCCTGAGGCAGTGGAAGAAGTAGCGCTGGGTTCAGACGGCTTTCTGCGCGCCTTGCCGGGGAATTCCCTCTGGGTTGATTGCAGCACCGTGAACCCCTCTTTCACGCAGAAGATGGCGAGGCACGCAAAGAAAATGGGACAGCGCTTTTTAGATGCACCTGTTTCCGGCTCGCTTGTTCCCGCCGAAAAAGGGGAACTGATATTCCTGGTAGGCGGTGAAGCCTCAGACCTGGAGCAGGTACAGGAACTACTGGATGTAATGGGGAAAGCCACGGTTCATGTTGGTGCGCACAGCCAGGGAGCCAGTATGAAAATGGTGATCAACATGCTGCTGGCACAATCCATGGCAGCTTTCACAGAGTCACTGCGCCTGGGTACCGCCCTCGGCATCTCAGAGGAAATGGTTGCTCAGACCCTCCTGAATACGCCTGCCGCCGCCCCCTTCCTTAAACTCAAGCAACAGAAGCTACTGAACAGGGAATTCTCCCCTGAGTTTCCGCTGGAGTGGATGCACAAGGATTTGCACCTGGCCAGCATTACTGCCTATGAGCAGAATATAGCCCTCCCCTCCCTGCAAACCACAAAAGAGCTTTATGCGCTGGCAAAACAGCAGGGCTTTGGAGAAGAAGATTTATCTGCCGTTTACCGGGTACTCCGCCCGGATGACGGGAAAAGTTAGATAAAAGACAACAGACTTTTAGCCATTGCTGGTTTACCTGCTTACATGGCATTAAAAAGAGCACAGCCCCTACTGGCCTGTGCTCTTTTCTATTATGAACCAATGTTCTTTTTCTTTCTACTTTTATCTATTGCCTGTTTCCACCTACGGCACAATCACAATTTTACCTGTTGTGTGCAGTGTCTGGATTTGCTGCATGGCCTCGGCCGTCTCTTCCAGTGAGTAGGTATTGCTGACATGCACTTTCAGCTTTCCTGACTCCGCTAACTCCTGCAAGTGTTCCAGTTGCTTTGCATTCGGCTCTACAAATACATAATGGAAATTGATGCTTTTGTCTATGTTCTCGCCATGGTTCAGGATAGAGACCAGCGTGCCCCGCTCCTTCAATGCCGGCAGACTTTGCTCTAGCGTTTCCCCACTGACACAGTCAAATATCAAGTCTACCCCATCCGGAAAAAGTTCTTTTACAGCATTTCCTACATGGTTGTTTTTGTAGTCTACTGTATGGTCTGCTCCCAGTTCTTTCATGAAGGCATGGTTTTTCTCGCTGGCAACACTTACCACGGTTGCACCTCTTTCCTTTGCCAGTTGAATGGCTAAACTACCCACTCCCCCGGATGCACCCAATATAAGCACTGTCTGGTTTTCCTGCAGGTTGCCGGCATCGTACAGGGATTGGTAGGCGGTGAGTCCCACCAGTGGGATGCCGGCAGCTTCTTCAAACGACAGGTTCTGCGGTTTTCTGGCAAAGTAGCTTTCGGGTATCACGATGTATTCGGCAAAGGTACCATACTTTACGAGCGGCCGACGGGCATAGGCATATACCTCATCGCCCACATTAAACCTCCTGGCGCTAAAGCCCCTGTCTTCAACCACACCGGCCACGTCCCATCCGGGTATCACCGGAAACTCGTAAGGCAGATAATCCTTCAGATACCCCTCTCTTACTGCCGTATCCACGGGGTTTACACCGGCAGCCTTTATGCGCACCAGCACTTCTCCTTCCTGCAGTTCAGGCACATCAACTGTTTTAATTTTGATGGCGTCTTTGCCCCCAAACTCCTCATATGTTGCTGCTTTCATTTGTTTGTCCATAGCTTTTGATTTAAATTCAGATAAAACGTGTTTCCTAAACTTACGGATGAAACAGCAGATGGGCCACCGCCGGTGCCAGTAGTTCTACAATATGATGCGTTGGCGACAAAAAAGAAACAGCCTGCACTTACCTCAAATCAGGTATAGATGCAGGCTGTTCTGAAAATAAAATCATGCAAGAGAGTGGTATGCGTAGAGCCCTTATGACAGGATTGGCAGCACTATTTTTTTATGCCTAACTCCCGTAATTCCTGCTCAATGCGCCGGTTCCAGCTTTCCTGTGCAGCCTGATCGAGGCCGTGGCGGGTCTCGCCATCGTACTGCTCCTGCAGGTGGTTCATTTCCCGGAACGACTCAATGTACTCATACTGAATGATGCTGTTATAGTCTTCGAGGGTAAGTCGCTCCTTTGTCAGCTTCTTTTTAAAACGCTCCGCCACCAGCTTCACAATATCAAAGTGCTTTTGCTCATGGTTAAGGCCGTAGGCGTTTTTTGCGTTTGCTTTCGCCCAGGATGACTCTTTCAGCACATACACTTTCATCGTCAGGTCAAGGTGTATCACGCCGTCAATCACTTCACTTTTTCCCTCATAGGCAAAGCTGGGAAAAACAGAAGCCGCAAAATTACTGGGCTTTGTAGGGCTGCCCTGGAAATCGTTCCAGGTAAGGGGCCTGTCTGTGGCATAGAAAACAGAGTCGTCTTCCACATTCAGCACGTGATCAGTGAAGGTCACTTTCAGACCTTTGGCCAGTTTTTCGTTGCGGTTCGCCTCCCGATCCATCCAGGTGTTCAGGTACTGCAAAGCATCTGCCAGGGAACGCCGCAGCGTGGGTTCTATTATCCCATGCTGCCTGGCAGGCCTGTCGTAGCGGGCACCACCTTTATACTCTATCAGCGGTACCGTTACGCCATCGCGCTCATACTCAAAAGCCATGGCCACTGTTATTTTACCGTCCACGCGCCACGGTTTTGAACCAGGTGTTTCCTGCAACTTATATTCCTTCAGGCGAATTACAACCGGCCGTAACTTAGAATTGGCAGGGGCATTATTGCGCATAAACTGACGAACGGCACTCAATCCTCCACCTTGCAGGTCTACCGGCACGGCATGAGCCAGTGGTGCCGCCGGAGCAGCTGGTATAGGCACAAGGTAGGCAACGGCTTTGCGGTCCCTGCGCTCATCAATCACGTTGGCTATATAGAATTCTTTAGGTTTGAAGGGCAATGGCTCCGCAACAAAGGCAATAGGCGCAATACCATCAGAAGGCTGTCCTGCCGACCATAAGGTTGCCACCACGAAAACCGCAAAAGTACCTAGCCAGCCTTTCTTCAGGAAGCGTTTCACGGCTCTGTGTTTAAAAGAGCTTTTAGAGAGTTTATATATCATTATATATCATTGTATGGGCTGATCAGGTTTGTACAACGGCCTCCTGCACGATGCGCTGCTATAATCTCTGTGGAATAGTGCAGGAACACATGCAGCCGCCTCTGTTACAAACAGCAACCCATCCTTTTCAGTTCTCCCGTTCGAAATCTGTAGCAGTAAAAACGGAAAGAAAACCCTTGAAGGACCATAGGCAATTCGAAGTTTTTTAGGTCGTCAGGCTGTCGCAAGGGCCATAAGTCCTGTTACGCTTATAGACATGCCTGCCTGGGCAGGAAACTGAGGGAATTATTTGCTACGGGAGAAGCCTTCGTTTTGTGTGGGGTCAAGCGAATAAAGCAAAAGTCAAATTCAGCTCCGTCAGAATCCTTAGGTGCAACAGCATCATCCAGGTTCACTTTTTTACAAACTTTCATGCGCTCACTTCTCCACCTCCCTGCCTGATAATTTGTAGTATACTCCTTTATGGCTGGTTACGACCTTTGCAGCAACAGCAATGCACAATAAACACATTATCAAAACATTGCCTGATTTATTTAGCATTAGGCGCCATTTCTGCTTTTAAATAAAGCTAAGTACTAGGGAAGTTAACGTAGCTGAAGGGCTAAATACAAAACTATTAATCTAAATATATATTATGCATATAACAATAATTTTCTAACCCTTACTGCGTTAATACAGTATAATTTTTTATTTTTTAATTCCAAAATACCCTGCTTTACGCATCTGCACAATAATAGCAGGAACTACAGGAAATTACAATTTAACATATAACAAGCATCCGGTTAAAATAGCCACTAAAGGAATCGCTAATGAACTATGAGGTACTAACGCCGGAGTTTTACCAGGCACTCATCAGGAAGAGTGCTGCTCTTATTTCTGTGGTAGATAAAAACGGGTTTTATAAGTTTGTGAGCAAATCTGCTTCGAAACTTGTGGGCTACCAACCGGAGGAGCTTTTAGGTAAAACAGCCCTGGAGTACATTCATTATGATGATTTGCAGATCATCAAAACAGCCTTTTTGCTTCTGAATACAAAGAAGGAAGTAGAGGCTCCCCCTTTCAGGTTCAGGACCAAGAGCGGCAACTGGAAATGGCTGGAAGCCATTTTTACAAATGTGATGGATGATGAGCATGTGAGTGGCTACGTAATTGATGCACGAGACATTACGATGAAGAGGGAAACCCAGGAGAACCTGGAGAGGAGCCATAGCTTTTATAACTCTTTTTACCAGAACCACCCACACGCTGTATTTACCCTAACCCCCGGAGGCATCTTTGAGCAGGTTAACTCGAACATCTGCCGTATTCTTTCCTATAGCAAACAGGAGATTGTAGGAGAGCACTTCTCCAAATTCATTGCCCCCTCCTTCTCTTTTGAAGCCATCAAGGCATTAAACCGGGCCTTTAACTGCGAACCCAGTTCCATTGAAGGAAAGGTTGTAAACAAACAGGGCAAAGTAAAAACGCTTAATTTTACGATCATTCCAATTTGCTCCAACCATACCGCTACAGCTATCGTGGGCATTGCCAAAGACATCACCGCTGAAAAAGCCGCACAGAAAGAACTGGAAAGGCTTTCACTCATTGCCAGCAAAGCGGTGAGTTGCGTCGTCATTACGGACGCTTCAGGTAAAATTGAATGGGTGAACAGTGAGTTTACAAGAGTAACAGGCTACAGTATGCTGGAGTCGGTGGGCAAGAAACCAGGAGAACTGCTTCAGGGACCAGAGACTGACCCTGATACTGTACTTGAAATGCACAGGCTGCTACAGCATGCCGAGCCCATGTCTGTGGAGGTACTCAACTACCGTAAGAGCGGCGAGAAGTTCTGGTTTTACATGGACATCACACCCATTTTCAACGACGAAGGAAAAGTGTCTCAGTTTTTTGCCATACAGTATGATATTACACAACGCAAAGAAGCAGAACACAAGATGCGCCTGCTCTCAGAAGACCTGAGCAGGCATAACCGGGAACTACAACAGTTTAATTATATTGTCTCTCATAACCTTCGTGCGCCAGTCGCCAACATTGTGGGGCTTGTATCTCTTTTAAAGAACCTGGATGAAAAAAATGAAAACTTTTTGAAGGTTCTGAGCAAACTCAAGCAAACTACCCTCAGCCTTGACGCTGTTATCAAAGACCTTGATGAAATTCTATCGCTGAGAGGAGTTAATAGTGTGGATGATGTAGAGGTGGTGTGCCTGCGCTCTGTCTGTGATGAGGTGGTCAACAGCCTGCAAGACAAAATAGATACACTAAGAGCCACTGTGCGGGTAGCAATTCCGGATGACGTATGCCTGAAAGCTAACAGGGCGTACGTATACAGCATCTTTCACAATCTGCTCTCCAACTCGCTCAAATACCGTGATAAAGAAAGAGCACCCATTGTTACCATTAAATCGACAACAGAAGACGGGCAGCACGTAATTACGGTGCAGGATAACGGAACGGGCATTGACCTGACAAAATATGGGGAACGCCTGTTTATGCTGTATGGCAAATTAGAGAAGAAAGCAGAAGGGCGCGGCTTAGGCCTTTATATGGTAAAGGCACAAGTGGAGGCTTTGGGCGGAACCATAAACGTAGAAAGCACCCCGGGCGTAGGTACTACCTTCTATATCCGCTTTTATTAAATTCAAGGCGAAGATCAGGCACAGGTCAGGAGAAGGAATTATAGCCCTGCCTGCGCTGTTTCTCACCTATGAACATCGGTTTTAAATTCAGCTTACAGGAGGCGGACAGAAACCAGGAAGGGGTTTATGCCTGCTCTTTTTGTGGTGCAGCACTGTTTGCGCCTGCTACAAAATTCAACTCAGGGTGTGGCTTTCCCAGCTTCTGGGCGCACATCGGGGAGAATGTCAGGCAGAATAAGCTGGAAACCTACGGCAGGTCCAGGATACAACTGGTGTGCAACCAGTGCGGCCTGCACCTGGGCCACCTTTTTGACCATACCCTCACTCCTACGCAGGTCAGGTACTGCATCAACGGCGATGCAATCGAATTAAAGGAGACAACGTAACCTGACCTCCAGGCAAGCCAGCAGACAATTATCTTACATCAGGCTGTCAAAGCTGTATTTCGCATTGCTCCAGAACTCATCCAGCGAGAGGATGCGGGGCTTGAAAAAAGAAATCAGCTGTGGCCAGTCGTCGCGGTTGAACACGCTGACGGGGGCTATCTCTTTGTATATCCTGCTGATGATTTTACCGTTCTCATCGGTCGCGTGCAGTTCCCACTCCCACTCTTCCCCCAGAAAATCGTGCAGCACAAACTTAAGTTCTGTAAACTGCTCAAAAAACAGTTGCTGCAGCTCGGGGTCAGGATGCGTTATCTCAATGCCGATAGAAGCTGTTTTCTTCCCGGCCTGCATCCTGAAATACACATGCTTCAGTCCCGTTTTGTAATTCAGCCAGTTCACTTTCACTCCATCCGCAGACGGCAGTGGGGCAATGTACTGCCCCAGAGTGGTCCAGAAAGCCTGACGGAGTTGTGATGCCTCTTCTCTTTTGTACATGTGGCTAAGATAGCCAATCTGCTTTTAATTGCCACAGCAGGGAATAGGCCTCACAGGCAACGGGTGAAAACCGAATGTGCCGTCACACATTATTTCGTCCTAGCTGGCATCAAAACTCTTTGTGCTGCAGCGCCCCAGTCCATGGCAAAACAGCGGGAGGCGTTGGTTTTGCATTTAGCAAAGTAACGCCTGTTTACCCGCCCAAAATCCGGTTTAACTGCCGCATGCAACCATGTACACAGGCAGCAGCAGCATCTTGTAACTTATCATTTTACATCATCGTTCCTATAGGAAATTAACCGCTCCCTATATATAACTTTTTTTAGAAACAAGTAAAAGGAAGCACTAAACAACCGAAACATGAAAAAACGTGCTATAAGCTGTTTCACAGCAGCTGTATTCTTTCTCTTTAACTCCTGCGCTACCAATCCCGTTACAGGCAAGCGGGAAGTGAGCTTAATGTCGGAGCAGCAGGAAATTGCCATGGGGCAGCAAGCTGATCCTGCTATTGTAGCCCAGTTTGGCCTGTACCAGGATCCGGCGCTGCAGCGATTTATACAGGAAAAAGGGCAGGCTATGGCAAAGATCTCGCACCGCAACAACCTGCAGTACGAGTTTAAGGTGGTAGACTCGCCTGTTATCAATGCCTTTGCTGTGCCGGGAGGTTACGTATATTTTACCCGGGGTATTATGGCGCATTTCAACAACGAGGCGCAGTTTGCCGGGGTGCTGGGGCATGAGATAGGCCATATTGCGGCGCGACACTCTGCACAGCAGCAAAGCAAGTCTATTCTGGCACAGGTGGGTCTAATTGCCGGCATGGTGATAGCGCCACAACTGGCACAGCTGGGAGATGCAGCCGCACAGGGCCTTGGGCTCCTGTTCCTCAAGTTTGGCCGCGACGATGAGCGGGAGTCAGACAGGCTGGGAGTTGAGTATGCTTCTAAGATAGGTTACGACGCTGCCGAAATGGCCGACTTCTTCCTGACGCTGCAACGCCAGCAGGAAGGAAGCGGACAAGCCGTGCCTTCCTTCCTTTCCACGCACCCCAACCCGGCTGACCGCTACGAAACGGTGCATGAACTGGCGGCAGAATGGAAAAAACAGCTCAACCTAACCAATGCAGAAGTTAACCGGAACAGTTACCTAAAGCTGATTGACGGAATGGTTTATGGTGAAGATCCGAAGCAGGGATTTGTTGAAAACAACACATTTTATCATCCGGAGCTAAAATTTAAGTTTCCTATACCACGAGGGTGGGAACACATGAACTCTCCGCAACAGTTCCAGATGGTGGCACCGGATGGAAAGGCCATGATGATGCTGACGCTGGCACCGGGCGAAACGCTGGAGGCCGCTGCACAGCAGTTGCTGCAGAACTATGGTTTACAGCCTGTAGAGTCCAGGAGCGTTACCGTGAACGGTTTGCCTGCCCTTGCCATTGTGGCTGACCAGCAGGCACAACAGGGGCAACAACAGCAACAGCCACTTCGCGCACTCATTTACCTGATTCAGTACGGGGGCAACATCTACAGTATGATTGGCGTCAGCAGCCCTGCCAATTTCAACAGCTATACCTCCGCTTTCACCGCTACCATGCAGAACTTCAGCCAACTGACCGAACCTGATAAACTGAACAGGCAGCCTGTGCGCATCAAGGTTCAGACAGTGCAGCAGGGAGCAACCCTAAACCAGGTATTCCAGCGGTACCAGGTGCCACAGGCACGGATGGAAGAACTCGCTATACTGAATGGCCTGCAGCTAAGTGACCGGGTTGAGCAGGGAACGATGATAAAACTATTGACCACGTACCAGTAATCTGTTTAGCGCAGGAGAATTGCTCCTGGTTATTTAGTGCGTATTCAGCAAAAGAAAGGCGCTCCCTCAAAAATGGAGCGCCTTTCTTTTATCAACCAGCTTTAAATCATGGTAGAGGTGAACATGTAGTTTCGCCAATCGTGCTCTTAATAAGTGGTCCTTGCGCTTTCATGCCTGTATTTGCTGGAGGCGTACCACCCCATAAAGGTACCCCAGATAACTACGTTAAACAGAAGCGGCATCAGCAAGCCCTTCACTGTAAAGCTATTAAACAGTGGTTGCCCAATGATGGGGTTCACCACCACTCACAGCCACAACGAAGGAAGCAACCCGAAAAGCATTCCCATCAGCATAGTATGAGCAGGTAAAGCAGGCGCTTTGAACAGCACAGCCTCAAAACAAATTGAATGGGAAAATGTATCATAGAAACAGTATCTGAAACTAAAAGCAGCATAAAATATGGCAGAACTATTCAGCCCCCTGACTATAAAAGATATTACACTGAGAAACAGAATAGCCGTTTCACCTATGTGCCAGTACTCCAGCGAAGATGGCTTTACCACTGACTGGCACCTGGTGCACCTGGGAAGCAGGGCCGTCGGAGGAGCGGGCCTGGTGATTGTAGAGGCCACTGCAGTTTCGCCGGAAGGGCGTATTACACCGGATGATGTAGGCCTCTGGAAGGATGAGCACATAGCGGGCCTGCAGCGCATTAACACCTTCCTAGAGAGCCAAGGGGCTGTGCCGGGGGTGCAACTGGCCCATGCCGGGCGTAAAGCCAGCCACAGAAGCCCCTGGAACGGAGGTACTGCCATTGCTCCATCCGAGGAAAGCGGCTGGCAAACAGTAGCGCCCAGTGCCCTGCCCTTTACTCCTGACGAGCCTGTGCCCGCGGCCCTGGATGAAGCAGGCATTCGCAAAGTAATTGATGACTACCGTGCCGCGGCAGAGCGGGCCATAAGAGCCGGCTTCAAAGTAGTGGAGATACATGCCGCGCATGGCTACCTGCTGCACGAGTTTTACTCACCGCTCAGCAACCAGCGCACTGACCATTATGGCGGCAGCTTTGAAAACCGCATCCGTCTGCTGTTAGAGGTAACAGAAGCGGTACAGGAAGTATGGCCGGCAAATTACCCGCTGCTGGTGCGTATCTCTGCCACTGACTGGACCGAAGGTGGCTGGACAGGGGATGACTCGGTGGCCCTGGCGAGGGTACTGAAAGAAAAGGGCGTTGATCTGATAGACTGCTCTACCGGTGGAAATGTACCGAAAGCGGATATTCCGGTTGGCCCTTTATACCAGGCTCAGTTTGCAGCAAGCGTAAAGAAAGAAACAGGCATCATGACCGGTGCCGTAGGCATGATAACAACCGCACACGAAGCAGAAAGCCTTGTCTCGGAGGGCAAAGCAGACATTGTGTTATTGGCCCGTGAAATGCTCCGCGACCCTTACTTCCCGTTGCATGCCGCCCTGGAGTTAGGCGCAGACGTGCCGTGGCCGGTGCAGTATGAAAGGGCAAAGCCGAGGAAGAAATAAAAAGCAGAGCGGCTGGGGAATTCCTTCCTCAGCCGCTCTGCTTTTTATGTGTTACGTGCCGCAGCACTTCAAAACTTACGCTACTGTAGCTGTAGCCACACGCTTCTTTGGCTTCTTTTTCTTCAGCTTGTTTACCCAGATAAGCGTGCCGGTAACAGGTAAGCTGGTAGCAACCAGGCAGGCGATGAAGTACAGTATCTTGGAGAACATACCATAGACTTCGCCGAGGTGCAGGGGCTTTATCAGCGAAACGATTTGCACATTCAGCGGCTTGTCCTCAAACAGCTCCACCTTCAGGGGCTGCCCGGTGTACTGGTCTAACTGCACTTTGTCTGCGCCGGCAAAAGCAAAAAATCCTGCGGCTGTTTTCGTCACGACTACAGCAGTTGTATCATCCTCTGGCAGCGATACCCGGATGTTTCCTTCTTCCGGCATAACGGCGTTCGCGCTGGCAATATAATCGGCAACAGAAAGCACCACAGCATCAGCAGCCGGAGGATCAGACGAAAGCGGCTTCTCTCCCCTGCCCTTGAATACTTCTGCTCCCATCACCTTGCCTAATCCATCGCGGTACCACTCAAAGGACCAGCAAAGGCCGGTAAGGCTCATGATCAGCAACAATATAAAGGAGTAAAAACCGAGTGTGTTATGCAGGTCGTGGTTTACGCGCTTCCAGTTAGCACCTGTTTTAACTTTAAAGCCTTGTTTCCAGTTCTTCAGTTTTACCGGGAACCAAAGCACCAGCCCTGAAAGCACCAGGAACACAAAGATAATGGTGGATGCTCCTACAATTATTTTTCCAACGTCTCCTTCTATCAGCAGCCAGCGGTGCAGTTGCATCACGGTACGGAAGAATTCTGTAGCAGGACCGTCTGTGGTACCCAGTACTTCAGCAGTATAGGGGTTTACAAAATAGGTAGTGGGGCGGCCTCCGCCTCCACCATGCCCGCCTTTAGCAGCCTGCGCACCAGCAGCAGCCTTTTCTCTGCCTCCTTTACCGCCACGGTCCTTCCCTTCTCCTTCAGGTTTGGCTGCTACACTTACACGGTAAGTGCTTTCCCTGTCCTGCGGAATTTCAATGGCAACTACCTTTCCTTTCAGTTCCTGCTGCAACTGCTGCCTGAGCGCATCCACCGGCATGGGCTTTGCCTGCGCATCAGCGTCCACGTGAAACTTCGTTGGCTCTACCAGGGCTTCAATTTCAGAATGGAACGTGTAGATGGTACCGCTCAGGCAGACGATAAAGAGCACGAGTCCACTGGCTATGCCAAGCCACAGGTGAATGCCGTTAAAAAGCTTACGGAAGGAGTATTTCATGATGCTGGAATGAGGTTGTCTTTCTTTCTCTCTTTGGGTACATAAGCTGCCTGCTTTTACAGCAGCATCTTATGCGCAAATTTAGAATAAATCTAAATAAAAATATTAGAATCTGTAAGTAACTACGCCCGAGAAATTTCTTGGCTGTATTCTGTCTATAAAACTGGTGCGGTAAGCATCATATCCTACTGTATCCAGTAAGTTGTTAAAGAACACCCGCACACCCCAGTGCTTCTCAAACTCATAGCCAACCTGCGCATTCAGAATGGTGTAGGCTTTGTTGAACCAAGGGGCAGTGTCCGGCTCAATCGCATGATACTGCACGCCATCCTGCGTCCAGTCGTTGTAAGGGCGCTCGCCCAGGTAATAAGCACCTACACCCAGGTTAAGGCCACGTGCAAATCCTTCGGCAATGCTGTAGTTTGCCCAGGCGTTGAAAGTATGCTTGGGAGTATTGTTGGGCGCTGAGCCCGGTACAAACGTCGTGTGATCTTTGTATTGGGCATCGATGTAAGAGTAGCCTGTCACAATCTCGAGGTTAGGGAGCACACGGCCTGTCAGTTCTACTTCCACACCTTTCCGCTCATCGTTACCGCCTTTGGTATAATAACCTGCTGATACAATGGCACCGGTGTCATCTACACGGAATACCTCCAGGTTCATGTCTTTGTTGTTGATCTGGAAGAGCGTCAGGTTAAAGCGCAGGCGGTTGTTGAACCATTCTGTCTTCAATCCGGCCTCTACCTGGTCGATGCGCTCAGCGCCCAGGGTGTTTCCGTTCACATCCACTACAGCAGCAGAGCGCGGGTTGGAGCTGTTGGTGTAGGAGCCAAAGATGTTGATGTTCTCTTTTACTGTGAACATCACCCCGGCCAGCGGGTTCCAGAAGTCCTCTGTATCGCTGGCCTCTCCGCCAGAACTTGTTTTGTTTGTGCTGTAACGCACACCGCCATACACTCTTGCCCACTTAGTCAGTTGTATTACATCCTGGAACGTAGCGCCAAAGCGGTGGTCGTAAGACTGATTTTCTCTTGTCAGTTCAAAAGCAGGAACACCTTCCGGGAGTGTGTTAGAAACAGTAGCCGGGTCAAGCACATTGATTCTGTCGATGCCGATAGAGTTATAAGTAGGCTGGTACAGGTCGATGTAGCGGTAATCAACACCTGCCTGAAAGGTATGCAGAACACTTCCGGTGTTAAGCTTCTGACCTATCAAATCGAACTGCACCACAGTGCTCTTGTCATCACGGGTGGAGTTGTGCGCAATAGAGCGGTTGTACCAGTTCACCTGGCTCACGTTGATGTTGTTGTCAACATCTTTCTTCACCGCAGAAAGGTTACTCTTAATGGCATCAGCATTATAATCAGAGTGGAAAGCGGCAGCACGAATGTACAGGTTGTTGGTCAGGTTGTGCCTGAAACGGGCTGCGTAGGTGCTGTGCCTTATATCTGTTTTGTCTGTCTCAAACCCGAGGAAACGGTTAGATGGCAGGTCGTAAATCTCATTCTTTGCGTTGCCCACCGACAGGTTAACCGTTCCTACATCGATGCTCTGCTCCTCATCAAAATAATCCATTTCGAGCGTCAGGGTACTTTTAGCATTCGGACGCCACTCTATGGAAGGGTTAATGTAGAACGACTCATTGCTCATGTGATCACGGAATTTACCGCCATTCTCATAAGACCCGTTTAATCGCACGGCCAGCGTGTTCGATTTGTTCAGGACACGCTGCACATCAAAGGTAGGGCGAACAAGGCCCCAGCTTCCGGCACGGAACGATACGACACCGCTGTTCTCGAATTTGGGTGTTTTGGTTACAATGTTTACAATGCCACCCGGTCCGCCCAGGTCTGTGGCCGCCCCCATGGTAATAGAGCTGGCACCTTTCAGCACCTGTATGCTTTCCACCCCCTGCATGTCAGTGGAGAAACCGGCTCCCCGGAAATCCGTCATCACCCGCACGCCGTTCTTCAGCGTAGGAATGCCGCGGAAGCCCCTGGAAGAGATACTTTCGCGCACGCCACCATAGGTGGCATAGGTATAAACACCCGGCACATTACGCACCCCTTCAATCACGGTTAAGGCCCCCTGCTGCTCAATCAGTCGCTCTGAAATAACAGAGATGCTCTGAATCTGCTCGCTCGGCTTCAGTGGTAGGCGCGTGATGGCATCCAGTTTTTCGGGCTGCTTGTCCCGCTCCCCAAACACCTCTATTTCTGTTACCTTATTGGCCTTGTCCTGCAAGCTGAAGGTTAACTCTTCTACCTCGCCATGCTCCATCTGCACTTCTACTGTTTTACCTTCAAAGCCCATTGAAAAGGCCCGTACCTTGTACCTGCCTTCCGGCAGCTTCTTTATATCAAAAGAGCCATTATCGTTGGTGATGGTACCGAAACGGGTATTTTCTATGACGACACTGGCAGCAGGGAGGACATCGCCGTTACTTTGAAGCACACGGCCACGGATGGCACCGCCACCATGCTGTGCCCACACGACTTGTGTGCAAAGGAGGCAGAGCGACAGGAGAGTAAATCTTTTATTCATTATCTTTATTTAGACTTATTTTAAATAACTAACTTTGGCAAAAATAAGGCACAGAAGCAGGAGGCGGGTATCGAAAAAAGAATAAAGAATATCGTGAAAGGAATTTTATGAAGATAACTTCCAAAGTAGATGCTGTTGACCAATGGATCTGCCACGAAGAACTCTCTACGCTGTACGACAATTGCTGTGTGCCACAGGAAAAGGAAGTAGTGCTGCAGGATCCTGCCATTGCTTCCTTCCGCAGCCTGCAGATTAGCGCCAAAGGTTTTTTTATCATAGAAACACAGATGGCTTTCAGGCAGGCTGTTTGCGATAGCTTTACTGTAAGCGGCGAAAGCATTATCCTTGGTTTCTACCTCGAGGGGGAGGCTTCTGCTGAAGTTACAGGCTTGTTAGAGCATTCTGAACATCCGCCCAGCCTGCACTACATCTGTTACACCCCCTCTTTTAATGCACAGTTTCGGATGCCGCCACACAAGCAGCATCATTATTTTCTGATAATTCTCTCCAAAGAATTCTACTTCAGGTTATTGCATCAGCACAGTGAGTTGCATAAGGAATTTGCTGAGAAGGTGCTGCAGGGTCGCCACACCTACCTCAGCAAAGAACCTATGGAAGTGACTCCTGAAATCAGGTGGGTGCTGAACGATATCCGGAACAGCCAGCGCACCGGCCCGCTAAAAAGACTTTACCTTGAGGCAAAGGTCATAGAATTGCTGATGCTGCAGCTTGAACAGTGGCAGAAGATACAGGAGCAGCAGCCTCAAACCACTTTGCTCAGAGGAGATGATGCACAGCGCATTGCCGAGGCAAGGGCCATACTGGAAGAAAACTACCAAAACCCACCAACCATACAGGAACTGGCGCGCCTCGTTTACCTCAACGAAACCAAATTAAAGCAGGGTTTTAAAACCTGCTGCAACCACACCATACATGGCTATGTGGTATGGCTCCGGATGGAGAAAGCGCGGCAATTGTTACAGCAGTCGCAGCAAAGCATAGGGGATATCGCCTACCAGGTGGGCTATAAAAACGCAGCGCATTTTACTGCAGCTTTTAAAAAGCACTTCGGGTTTCTGCCGAGCGATATCAGAGGGTAGCGGTTGCATTCCTGCTGCTCTCCCACGTTTCAACTAGCCTTGTATAACAGGTAACTCATCAGGTTCGTACAACAGCCTGGCGCTCTCGCCTCAGTCAACAAGAGGGATATCTTCGGATACTTTAAGGTACAAGGCAGAAGCTCCAGGCAGCTGACCTACAGATTCACTTGTCCTGCCTATTTTCAGCAAAGGAAACTCAGAATTTATATCTGAGTAAAAAGCTTGTTCTTTACTCCTCACGTTTTAGCAGAAGCATCTATGGAAACCCGAGCGAAGGCTATTCTGATATACTTTGTCCTGCTGGTGGTAGGACTATACTTCTTTTTCTGGGGCCTGGTAATGGCCAAGGCCTTCCTGGCCCCTCTGGCCGTGGCGGCGCTACTCGCCATGGTCATTCTCCCTGTTGCGCGTTGGTTTGAACGAAAAGGGTTAAAAAGGGGATGGTCTTCCCTCTTTTCAACCTTGCTCATCCTTCTCTTTTTCGGTGTACTGGCAGGCGTATTAAGTTTTGAAGTGAAAAGCTTTATAGAAGACTGGCCAAAAGTAAAACAACAGGTAGAGCCAAAGCTTACACAACTGCAACAATTCATCAAGGATAAAACGGGCATTCCGGTGCAACAGCAAACGCAAAAGGTGTCGCTGCAATTGCCGGGGTCTGCCTCTGGTGGAAGCGGGGATGCCGGAAGTGCTGGTTCAAATCAACAGCAAAGCCAGCAGCAGGGTCAGGAACAGGCACAAAAGGGAACACAGCAAGGGCAGGCATCCTCCGGTGCAAAGCCGAAACAAGGAGGAGGTGGTTCCATGTTATCTTCGGCAGGAGACTTTGTCATGAAGTTCCTTGGCTTTTTGGGTACGGCCTTGCTTACGCTGGTTTATATTTTCTTTTTCCTGCTTTACAGGAGCAAATTCAGGAAATCAATTGCGAAGTGGGTGCCTGAAGAGAAGCGCCCGGAAACAAACAAAGTCATCACCGATGCTGCTCATGTTTCGCAGAACTACCTGCTGGGCAAGCTTGCACTTTGTGTACTGATAGCCATTTTATATTCTATCGGGCTTTCCATTTCCGGAGTCAGACATGCCATCCTGATTTCTGTACTGGCTGCTGCACTTACTTTGATTCCTTACCTCGGGAACATCATTGGCTTTGGGCTCGCGTTGGCCATGGCATTCTTATCCGGAGGTAGTACAACAACCCTTTTAGGTGTGGTACTTACGTTTGGGATTACCCAGTTCCTGGAAACCTACACGCTGGAACCTTATGTGGTTGGCGGCAAAGTAAACCTGAACCCAATCATGACCATCATTGTCATCGTGCTGGGAAATGCAGTATGGGGTGTGGTAGGCATGCTGATTGCCATTCCGGCACTTGGTATTGCGAAGGTGGTTTTTGATCATGTGCCTGCACTAAACCCACTTGGTTATCTGGTAGGAGACGAAGATATGGGAGATGATGACGACAGCGACAGCGTATTCGACAAAGTGAAGCGCTGG
The DNA here is from genome assembly GCF_054779655.1 of Pontibacter brevis. NCBI lineage: Bacteria > Pseudomonadati > Bacteroidota > Cytophagia > Cytophagales > Hymenobacteraceae > Pontibacter > Pontibacter brevis. The sequence continues at coordinate 75,269 of NZ_BAAGXV010000087.1, read as the reverse complement.
GTATCAGGTAAATAAATCACCTTTAAAAACTGGTTTTAAATGAAGCAGCAGGTAAAAGACAGGGACATATAAATTCACAAGCCAGATAAAGCCATGCTATACTGGTAAAGAAATCCGTCGCGACTATTTATTACCGGTTGAAAGAATCTTCTTTGCCAGGTCCAGTTCCTCCTGCAGTATGGTGTGTGGCCTCCCTTTGTAGATCTGCCTTGTCACTTCTGCGCCTTTTTCCTCCATTATCTTCACCGTCTCGTCTACCCTGCTGACCGGCACATGCGGGTCCGGGTCGCCGGTGGTGATGAGTACGGGAGTACCACTAAAGTTGCCGGTATAATTGCTTGTTTCAATTTGCTGCCCGATAAGCCCACCGGTAAAGAGGAGCAGACCGCCAAAACGCTGTGCATTCCGGGTGGCATATTCCGATGCCAGACAGGCTCCCTGTGAAAAACCGAGCAGGTAAATGTCTTTGCTCTCTATCCCCTGTTCCTTTATGCCGCTAACCGTTTTATGTAGCAACTCCAGGGCAGAATCCAGTGCAGGTTGATTTTGCGAAGCAGGTGCCATGAAGCTGTATGGGTACCAGCTGTGGTTGGTGGCCTGCGGAGCAAAAAGAGAAAAATCAGCCGCATCTAAATGCGCACTCAGCGACAGGATACTTTCAGCTGTTGCGCCTCTCCCATGAATCATCACCAGTGCTTTGCCTGTCTGCTCCAGCGGCTTGCCATGGGTGATGATGGTTTGTTTGTGTGTGTACATAAGTCAATATTTTTAGCTGTCCGTGAAAACATGCAACATAAACTCCCCCTCCCCGGTGGGGCTGAAGTGGTTGTATCTGTTAGGCAGCAACTGGTTAGCCAGCTGCACAGGCTTCTGCCTTAATCCAGCTTTGGCAGCACGGCTTCAATTCTGGCTCTGTGTGGCTCGTACTGCGGTGGCAGCAGAAGCTTGCTTCCTAACTGATCCACCGGCTCATCAATGGCAAAGCCCGGGTTATCGGTGGCTATTTCGAACAGCACTCCGCCTGGCTCCCTGAAATAAAGGGAGTAGAAGTAGTTGCGGTCAATTTTGTCGGTAATATTCAGCCCCCTGCCGGCTATCTTTTCCCTGAACCGCATCAGCACATCCTCATCCTTCACCCGGAAAGCAATGTGGTGATTTGTACCGGCACCGCCATCCCCACGATTGGCATTGGGATCCTCAATCAAATCAATGATAGCGGCGTTTTCAACAGCATCGGTGATGTAGCGGTGGTGGCTGCCGTTTTGCTCCAGCAGCTTGTAACCCAGCAGCTCGGTTAAAACCTCAGCCGTTTTTTTTACACTCCGCAAGGTGAGGGTAACACTGTGAAAGCCGCGTGTGGCCACGTTCGCCTTTACGCTATCTGTCTCCCAGGGCTGGCGGCTATCGCCGTTCTTTGGAATCACCAGCTCCAGCTGCAAACCGTCCGGGTCCTGCAGGGCAATGTACTGCTCACCGAATTTCTCTGCCGGCTGGCTAAAGGATACATTGTGTTCCCGCAGGCGCTTCAGCCAGAAATCAAAGCTGCCCTCCGGCACTGAGTAGCCGATATGTGAAGCCATTCCGGTTCCTATCCTGCCACGGCGTGCGCCTGCATAAGGGAAGAAGGTCAGGATCGTACCCGGACTGCCAACTTCATCACCATAGTATAAATGATAAGTGCCTGGGTCATCAAAATTGACGGTCTTCTTAAGCAGGCGCAGCCCCAGCACTTTGGTATAAAAATCCAGGTTGCTTTTAGCTGAATCCGCAATTGCCGTAATGTGATGCAGCCCTAATATTCTGTCTTCCATAAATTGCTTCTTAATGGTTGATGGGTACTTCTATTACCAGGAACTTACTCTCAGTTAAGCAGGTGATGTGCAGGTGGTCTGTTTCCCATATGCCAATGCCATCACGCTGTTCCAGCGGCTCTTCATTATTTATCAAAAGGCTCCCGCTGATATTGAAGATGAAAAGTGCTTTATTTACCGGGTTCAGGTGGTAACGCACCTCTTTGTCTCTTTCAAAACTCCCCAGCGAGAGCTTTGCGTTCTGGTTTATCCAGCAGTGCCCCTGCCCTTCCTCGTTGCTGACAACAGTCACCAGCTTGTTCAGGCGGCCTTCTTCCGGGAAATACCGGCGCTGGTAACGGGGCGTGATGTTTTGCAGCTTCGGCTCTATCCAGATCTGCAGGAAATTCACTTCATCCCCTCCTACGTTGTGCTCCTCATGGCGCAGGCCCGTACCGGCACTCATAATCTGCACCCAGTCTTTGTGTACCACCTCTTTGTAGCCAAGAGAATCCACATGATTCATGGAGCCTGCCAGCATGATGGAAATAATTTCCATGTTCGCGTGTGCATGCAGGCCAAAGCCATTTTCTGGTGCCACAAAATCATCGTTGAAAACACGTAGCAGCCCGAAGCCTGCACGCAGGGGATCGTAGTGGCTGTTAAAGCTGAAGGTGAAGTTGCTTTTCAGCCAACCGATTTCTTTCACCCCCCGCTCACCGGATTTAAAAATTTTATGTTTCATAGTTCTTTAAGTTTATAGGAGCAACAGCGTTTCCGTTACCACCAGGCGTCAAATTCATTAAAGGAAACAGTGTGTAACATGGAAGACACAAGGACAAGACCTGCGGCATAAAAACTATTGAAAGCCTTCTCCCTGTGTCTTACGTTTCGTATCGCTGATTAAGCTTGCTTTACCAGCTGAATCTCAGCCAGCAGCCTGATATCATCGCTTACTACTACACTACCTGCCTCTGTTACGGCATCCCAGGCCAGACCAAACTCTTTGCGGCTGATTTTTCCTGTAACGGTAAATCCTGCTTTTGTCTGCCCGTAAGGGTCTACTACGATACCGCCAAACTCTACGTTCACTGTAACGGGCTTCGTAGTGCCTTTGATGGTTAAATCACCGTGCAGCCTGTATTCGTTGCCGGTTACGTGCTCGTACTTCGTTCCTACGAAACGAATTTCATTATGCTGCGCTGCATGGAAGAAGTCCGCTGACTTCAGGTGCGTGTCGCGCTGCTCGTTGTTTGTGCTGATAGAATGAACATCGGCAGTGAACACCACCTTGTTCGCGTTCGTAAACTGTTCGTCTTCTGTTTCAGCTTCTACGGTAAAGTTTTGGAAGTATCCTGTAACGGTCGTTATCATCAGGTGCTTTACCTTGAACTGTACTTCACTGTGCATCGGGTCTACTGCCCATTTTACATTGGCCATATTCTTTGTCTGTTATTGTTAATACTCACGTTTTGTTATTTATCAACAAGACAAATGTATGTACATATAATGTATATACAATGGCACCGATAAAAAAATTTCAGCAGCATTTAAATAGGTTAAAACTAAATGCCACTAGCCATCTGCCTGTGGAAAAAAGAGCCAGTCTCTTTAACAGCGACTGGCTCTGCTATGCTTTATACTTATGCCTGCTGCATTCCTTGCTTCACCCACTTGGTAATCTGCACAGTGCGTTTTGTCTGGTGTTCCACCGCACCGCGGGCTTCCGGCTTTATCTCTTCCCCGTTTGCCGTTACGCTGGTTCCGTATGGGTTGCCCCCTGCCGGGAAAAGCGCCTGATCGGTATAGCCTGGTGCGGCCACTATAGCTCCCCAATGGTACATGGTGGTATATAAGGCCAATATAGTCGCCTCCTGTCCCCCGTGAGGGTTCTGTGCACTTGTCATCGCGCTTACTACTTTGTTTGCTAATTTACCCTGGAACCATACTCCTCCTGTACCATCAAGGAACTCTTTTAACTGAGCCGGAAGATTACCGTAACGGGTTGGCATACTGAAGATGATAGCATCTGCCCACACCAAATCATCATTCGATGCAACTGTTACGTCCTTTGTCGCCTCCATATGTGCTTTCCAGGCAGGATTCTGCTCAATCGCTGATTCAGGAGCCAATTCCTTTACTTTGCGGACTCTCACTTCTGCACCAGCCTCTTTTGCTGCTTCAGCTGCCCACTGCGACAACTGATAATTAGTACCCGTTGAACTGTAGTAAATAATTGCCAGCTTTACGTTTTCCATAGTTTAGTTTGTTTATTTATTGATGATACATTTCACACTTTTACTCTTATATATTAGATAGAGTTGTACCTGACTTTAAACGATGTACTACATGCTAAACGGGTTACGCTTGCATCCAGCAACAGCGAACACCACTGCTGCAAGTGCCGGAACAGACAGGGGTGTAACAGAAATCAACGAAAATTTCCCAAACCTTTTTTGGCTACACCAGTTATCATCGTAACTTTACGATAATAACTAAAAAAAATGGGCGTAACTAAAACAGAAGCATTCACTCCATCCGACCTCATGCTGGCAAAATACGCCAAAGCACTGGCACATCCGGCCCGGGTGGCCATCCTGCGCATCTTGCTGGAGCGGCAGGCCTGCATCTGTGGTGATATTGTAGAGGAACTTCCGCTGTCGCAATCTACCGTGTCGCAGCATCTGAAGGAATTGAAAGAAGCAGGTTTGATAAAAGGCGATATCGACGGCAAAAAAGTGTGCTATTGCATAGACGAACAAGCCTGGAAACAGGCGCAGCAGATGTTGCAGGTGTTGTTTGCAAACTACACCCCTTGCGGCACCAACTGCTGCTAAAAAAATTTGAACAAGTTAATCGTAATAAACCGATAATAACCAAAGACTATGAACAACGCAGAAGAGTTAAAGAAAATCGTAAAAGAGAAGTATGGCGAGATAGCCCTGCAAAGCAAAGAGCAGAATGAGGCCTCCTGCTGTGGCGCCACCGGCTGCTGTACCGTAGACTATGCCATTTTCGCTGATAATTATACGCAACTGGAAGGCTATAATCCGGATGCAGACCTGGGCCTTGGATGCGGCGTGCCGACAGAGTTTGCCCAAATAAAGCCCGGCGACGTGGTGATAGACCTTGGCTCCGGTGCCGGCAACGACTGCTTTGTGGCCCGGGCCATTGTAGGCGAAACAGGCAAGGTATTGGGTGTGGACATGACAGAGGCCATGATTTCCAAAGCCCGCGGCAATGCAGAAAAACTGAACTTTCACAATGTAGAATTCCGCCAGGGTGAAATCGAAGACCTGCCTGTAGCCGCTAACCGTGCCGATGTGGTGATTAGCAACTGTGTGCTGAACCTGGTGCCTGACAAACGCAAGGCCTTTGCCGAAACGTTCCGTGTGCTGAAGCCTGGCGGTCATTTCAGTATTTCGGATGTGGTATTGGTTGGCAAACTGCCGGAGGGGCTTGTGAAAGCGAGTGAATTATATGCCGGCTGTGTGTCGGGTGCCATCCAGAAGGAGGAGTACCTGCAGATTATTCGTGAAACTGGTTTTGAAAACGTGGTGGTACAGAAAGAAAAAGCCATCCAGGTACCGGACGAAATCCTGAAAGACTACCTCGACGACGAAGGCCTTCGCTCCTTCCGCGAATGCAACATTGGTATTTACAGCATCACAGTATACGGCGACAAGCCGGCCAGCTCCGCCTGCTGCACTCCCGGCTCTGGCTGCTGCTAACACTATTTAATTTAAATAACCCTTTGCCTGAATTAAATATTCTTAACCAATCAATACTTCCTATGGAACACTGCGCCCCTGCTCATAACCGAAAGCGCCTTGGCTTCCTGGACCGCTACCTCACCCTCTGGATTTTCCTGGCCATGCTGGTGGGAGTTGGCATCGGCTACTTTATACCGGAGAGTTCCAGCTATGTCAACTCGCTCTCCAGCGGCACGACCAATATCCCGATTGCCATTGGCCTTATTCTGATGATGTACCCGCCCCTGGCCAAAGTAAACTACCGCCTGCTGCCCAAGGTGTTCGGCAATGTCAAAGTCATCGGGCTGTCACTGCTGCTGAACTGGGTCATTGGTCCGCTGCTGATGTTCGGGCTGGCGATTACGTTCCTGCGCGATTACCCTGAGTACATGACGGGCCTGATACTGATTGGCCTTGCCCGCTGTATAGCCATGGTGCTTGCATGGAACGATCTGGCGGATGGCAGCCGGGAGTATGCAGCCGGACTGGTAGCACTGAATAGTATTTTCCAGGTGTTCTTGTATTCCTTCTACGCCTGGTTGTTTATCACCAAATTGCCTCCGCTGTTTGGGTTTGAGGGGGCCATTGTGGACATTTCTATTGGAGTGATTGCAGAAAGTGTGGCCATTTACCTCGGTATCCCATTTATAGCGGGTGTGCTCAGTCGTGTGGTGCTGGTGCCTGTAAGGGGGCACGAATGGTACCAGAATAAGTTTATACCTGCCATTTCCCCCCTTACGCTCATTGCGCTGTTGTTTACCATACTCGTCATGTTCAGCCTGAAGGGAGATTTGATGGTGTCCCTCCCATTCGACGTATTCCGCATTGCGGTGCCGTTGGTCATCTACTTCGCTATGATGTTCCTGGTAAGCTTCTTTATGGGTAAGGCCGCCGGTGCCAATTACGCAGAAAATGCCTCCATTGCTTTTACTGCTGCCGGAAACAACTTTGAACTCGCCATTGCAGTGGCCATTGCTGTTTTCGGGCTTAACTCCGGCCAGGCTTTTGCCGGTGTGGTGGGTCCGTTAGTGGAGGTGCCCGCGCTGATTGCCCTGGTCAATGTAGCCTTCTGGTTCAGGAGAAAATACTATACCTCCAGCACAACACAACAATCTCCTGCAAAAAGCTAACACTACCATAACCTGCAGTTAACAATCCATCTTCAACTTTGATATCTAAAGCAGCCCTAATATGAAAATTGCTCTTTTCTCTGATATACACGCCAACCTGCCTGCCCTGCAAGCCATGTTCGCCGACATGGAAACCCGGTCCATTGATGCTACCTACTGCCTCGGCGACCTGGTGGGTTATAACATCTGGCCTAATGAGGTCATCAACGAAGTACGCCGGCGCAACATTCCTACCATTGCCGGAAATTATGATTTCGGAATTGGCAGAACCAGCGATGAGTGCGGCTGTGCCTACAAAACGAACGAGGACAGAGCCATGGGCAAGGTTTCTATCGCTTATACCAATGAGCTAGTGCAGCAGCCGGAGCGCCGGTACCTGCGCACTTTGCCCGCCCTCATCAGGGTAGAGTACCAGTTGAACGACGACAGATTGAACCTGCTGCTGGTGCACGGCAGCCCGCGCAAAATAAACGAGTACCTGTTTGAGGACAGGGAAGAGAAAAGCCTGCTCCGCATTATGCAGGACGCTGATGCCGACATCATGTGCTTCGGCCACACCCACAAGCCCTTTCACCGTGTGCTGCCGCAGGAGCAGGACGGCACCCTTCGCTACCGCCACGCCATCAACATCGGCTCCGTAGGTAAACCGAAGGATGGAGATATCAGGGGCTGCTATGCCCTCATCACCCTGGATCAAAGCGCCAGCGCCGCATCAAGAGAAAGTGTGGAAGTGGAGTTTGTGCGGTTTAAGTACGATGTGGAGAAAGCTGCCAGAGCCATAGAAGAAAGCCCGCTGCCAGACAAGTATGCGGACATGCTGCGCAAGGCATACTAACTGTCTGCATTCCATACCAGTGCTCTGTCCATTTTACTTGTTTATGATTGACATAGCACAAGTTCCTTCAGTAAAGGCATAGCCACTACTGCCCTGCCTGCACGAAGAAGACAGGAGAGGTGCGACTTGAAAAGCCTTGCCAAACAGGGGGTTTTTCTACAAAATAAAAAGCGGTGCGGGAGTTTCCCGCACCGCTTTTTATTTTGTAGTTGATGTGTTCTCAGGCAAAAGGACTTAGCCGGGGCAGCACTGTTTAGGCTGTTATACCAAACCGTTCCAGCCCGATTAGTTTGAGGCGGATGTTTCTGTAAGCAGCGGTGTTCTTAAACTCCTGAATAATTTCCAGCACATCATCATCAATGTTCACAGAACGCGACCCATCAATCACTACCTCCGAATTTCGGGCTACGTGATCAAGTGTCAGCATCATACTGGCTTTGTTCAGGAAGGTAACTTCCTCCGAAAGCACGAGTTCCACCTTCTCTCCTTCATGGTGGCTCTCTTTATCAATAAAGAACGGTGTTTTGTAATTATCACGCAGTATAAAGAACACCGACACTGCACCACCAATTATAATACCCGTAATCAGGTCAGTAAACATAACAGCGAGCACGGTCAGGAAGAAAGGTAAAAACTGTCTTTGACCTGCCCTGTACATGTTCCTGTACAGCGTGACAGAAGTTAATCTGTAACCTACCACAAACAACACAGCAGACAAAGAAGCCAACGGGATCATATTCAGGATACGGGGAATAGCCATTACGCAGATTAACATAATGGTACCGTGAGTGATAGTGGAAAGCGGGGTTCTACCACCTGAGGTTACGTTGGCAGATGTACGCACGATTACAGCAGTAACAGGCAGACCACCAATAAAACCGGACACAATGTTACCTATACCCTGTGCCTTCAGCTCCCGGTTAGTAGAGGTCTTGCGCTTATAAGGGTCCAGCTTATCTCCTGCCTCCGTGCTGAGCAAGGACTCGAGGCTGGCAATAAAAGTAATACTAAGGGCTACAGTGTAAAGCTCCGGATTGGTGATTTGTGAAAAATCAGGGAAAGTAAAGAAGGAAAAGAACTCTACTATTCCGTCAGCTGCCGGAAGCTGCACCAGGTGACTTTCTGAAAGAGCAAGTTCCGGAAAATAAGATTCAAACAGCAGATAGAGCCCAATGCTGACAAGTACAGCTACCAGCGCAGATGGTATGAACCTAAAAAAGGGATGCTGCTTGATGGCAGGCCTGTCCCAGGCAAAAATAATAGCCAGCGAAACAAGCGTGATGATGGTCGGGCCAAGGCTAATATAATCCGTGATGTTAGCTATAGCAGTAAAAATACCATTTATAAAGCCGTCTTCCATGCTTCCGAACAGGTCTTCTCCCCTATAGCCGAATGCGTGTGGAATCTGGTTGATGATCAGGATGAGTCCGATGGAGGCCAGAATACCCTTGATCATGGAAGATGGGAAGAAGTAGGCTATCGTACCTGCTCTTACATAACCCAATATGATCTGGAAAACACCGGCAATGATAGTGGCACTCAGTACGATTTCGAAGGAGCCTAAGGATTGTATTGCTGTGAGCACGATAAGTGCCACACTTGCTGCCGGACCGCTTACGTTGATTTTAGACCCACTTACCAAACCCACCACAATACCGCCTACAATACCGGCAATAATGCCTGAGAAGAGAGGTGCACCGGAGGCCAGGGAGATACCAAGGCATAGTGGGAGTGCAATCAGAAATACTACTAAACCTGCGGGTATGTCTGTCTTAACATGTGAGAACATCCCGCTCTTTACCTCTCCGGGTGTTGGTGTATTATTTTGATCCATAAATTGATGTATATGATTGTATATAGTTGATTTGACTTTATTCTTCGTTCAGGAAGCCTTGGGCTGTGTTAAACAGCAGTTTTACTGTACTTAGCCTGTATCTGTTGCACGTTTGCGCGATACATGCCAGTTGAAACGAACACCTTGTTTTAAAAACTAAAATGAAAGGAAAACGGACAGCTTAAAGCCAGGGACTGCCTGCTGTTTGCATCAGACGAAATCAGTCTGGAGTATTGCTTTTATGTGGTGCTGCGATGATCATTGCGGATGTAAAGATAGCGCAATTCTTTTAACACGCCTAAAGAGCTTTGTTTTTGCTTGCCGCAGCTTCTGAAAAACAAGTTAAACAGCTTAGCTTGTTAAGTTTATGCTTCATACAGACAGGTAGTATAAGAAGCTATGAGGATGCCGTCCGGAATGCTGTCTCGCCTGGAGGCGACAGCGATACCATCGCCTGTATTGCAGGTGGCATTGCGCAGGTTTTTTATAAATCTATACCGGAAAGCATTCCCTTTTCTTGTGTGACCGGAAATAAAGCGATTTATATAGCGCCAGCTTTTCAACAGTCTGAATGTGGCTATTTAAAACAGTTCTGTAAACCTTTTTCAAGTAAAGCGTACAAATCAGGTACCGTCGGTGTTGACAGCAGCCGGCAATAGCATAACAAACTGAAAAATGACAATGAGGGAAGTACAATGGAAGTTTATCGCGGTTCACGCTGTAGCAGCTTTTCTGATGATTTTAGGTGCCCGTGAACTGTTCATGCTACTTCATGCGGGGGTAGTAAGCATGGTGGGTGGTGGTGCGCCAGCAGAAACGGCGACAGCCTTTGCCCTTAGGCATCCAAACGCACCTTTAGGGCAAGTACCGGAAAGCTATTTTCATGGTATTGCTGTTTGTGGTTTAATGGGGCTGGCTGCTTCTTGCCTGCTGGCCTGGATGGAGGCAGGAAAGAGGGATTTTGCTAAAACAAACGTGCTTCTGGTCGCTATCCTGGGCTTTGGGATTGCAAAAGTCATCACCGAATCCTTTTTTCACCTTCACCATGTCGTACCCTCCCTGCATGATATTTCAGAAGTGTTGGGGTTGAAAATCCTTTTCCTGGTAAATACACTCCTTTTGCTTTCAGCAGCTCTTCTCTTAGTGTTGCGCGAACACCTCAAGAGGCGCCCTCTCAATAACCTGTAGCTGCGGCGTGTGTCGCTACGGGAGGTTTTTATCCTCAGGTACCTGCCTTCCGGATTTCGCATACAGCAGCTGGAGGGCTTTAGTTCTTTCTATAGATATATGAGACTAGAACGAAAGAAATCTAAAATAGAGACAGTTTATCAGGCTGTGTGCAACTGCCAGACATAACTTTTCCGTAACAAAAGGTGCAATTTAATTCATTGTACCTGACAGGATTATTGAACGCATTTGGATACTGCCCGGCATGCCTAAAGCATCCAGCCATAGACCTGCTCCATCGGATGAAGAAATTTATGCCTAATTTTGTCTTAGCAAAATTAGCGCGGGCAGTACTTCCTTTTGCAGCGATACCTGTGGCTGGCAGCATGCTCCCATTGTCCGGCTTTATTCCTTTTCAGGTACAGTGCCAGCATGCTTTTTTATTACCGGAACACAGAATGCGTACTTATTATATATTTCTAAAAGAGAACCTCAGCCCTGTATTTTTCGGCTGGTTACTGACCTTCTTCTCAAGCTTCGGCCAGACATTTTTTATCTCCCTGTTTGTGCCGTTTATCCTGGACCAGTTTCATCTGTCAAAATCCATGTTCGGGGGTTATTATGCGGTGGCCACCATTATTGCATCCATTTTTCTGTTGCAGTTTGGGTACCGGGTAGACAGCCGCCCCCTCCGGCCCCTTACAATCCAGACCGTATTCCTGCTTTTTGTCTCCTCCCTGGTGCTGGGGCTGGCCATACACCCGGCAATGGTCTTTATTGCACTGGTAGGTTTAAGACTAGGCGGACAGGGCTTCATGAGCCACATCAGCCTGAGTGTGATGTCCCGCTACTTCTCTGCTGACCGTGGAAAGGCACTGAGTCTCTCCGCCATGGGGTATCCTATGGGAGAAATGATATTCCCGCTTTTAGTAGGGCTGCTGCTCTCCTTCCTGAACTGGCACCTTGCACTCATCATCTCCGCGGTTACGCTGCTTTCTGTTTTTTTGGTGATTCGGAAGCTGAACCTGGAGGTCCTGGACGTGCATGAGGAAAATGTAGAGGTGTCGGGCAGCGAAAAATGGGGATACTTCAGGCAAATTGTATCAGAAAAGCCTTTCTGGGTACTTATTCCACCAGTCTTTACCTTTAGCTTTATTTCCACAGGGATTTTCTTTTTTCAATATGTGCTGGCCAATGAGAAAGGCTGGCCGCTGGAGTGGTATGCAATGTGCTTTTCAGGCTATGCCATTGTGCGTTTCCTGTTCCTGTTGTACGGCGGCATACTAACAGACAAACTATCAGCAAGCAAACTGTTTCCTTTTTATCTCCTCCCGATGGCGCTGGGCTTGCTTGCGCTCGCCGTTCTTCCGGGTAAAATAGCAGCCTTGGTTTTCCTGCTGCTTACGGGTGTTTCAGCGGGTGTAAGCAGTATTGTAACTTCGGCCGTGATAGCGGAACTCTATGGTACAGCGCGCGTGGGGCAGGTACGAAGCCTGTTCTCCATGATAATGGTCTTCAGCACAGCCCTCGCCCCGGTAGCCATTGGCTTCCTCCTGGACCACGGTGTCACCGTCAGCCAGATTGGCTTCGGTTGTGCAACAGTACTGGGCCTTGTAACAATAAACAGCTTTCGGATCAGGTTACTTCCCAAAATGGAGGAACCGTTTCAGGTGTTGGCTACAGCAGAAGCTGAGAGTACGAACAAATGAAAGATGCATCTCAGCCTGTCGACTTATCTCAATTCATTTATTTAAGCCTGCCTTATCTGCCGAAAAAACAAAAAGGAGGCAAAACCTCCTTTTTGTCCCGTTTGTTTTATAAGGTATCTTCAAGAATTACAAATGGTTGATTTTGTACTACCTTCTTTGTCCTTGAATAATTGGATACTGGATTTTCAAAGATAAACCACTTCTCCAACCGCATGCTTTTCCGTTTTGTCGCTTATTAATACTTACCACCTATTCTTTCGAAAGTAGGCTCTAAGATGCTAACCTCAATAACGGAGTCTGCCTTGATGAGTTTCCGCATACTGCTGTCGCTCAGGTTCCTTAAGTGCAGCTTCTTTCCCTGCTTCTGGTAGCGCTCCGTCAGCACGTTCACTGCTTCTATGGCCGACATGTCTGCTATTCTGCTTTCCTTGAAATCAATGATGACTTCCTCCGGATCGTTGAGCACGTCAAACTTCTCTTCAAAAGCTGTTACGGAACCAAAGAACAGCGGCCCGAACAATTCATAGTGCTTTACACCATTCTCGTCCACGTATTTCCTGGCCCTGATGCGCCGGGCGCTCTCCCATGCAAACACTAAAGCCGCCAGAACCACGCCTATGAGCACAGCCAGTGCCAGGTTGTGCAGCAGCACCGTTATAGCCGCCACCAGTATACCAATCAGCACGTCGGAGGTAGGCATTTTACCGATCATCTTAAAGCTCACCCACTCAAAAGTACCTACGGCCACCATAATCATCAGACCAGTTAAGGCCGCCATGGGAATCCTTTCAATCAGTGGGCCGGCAAACATGATAAAAATCAACAGCGTGACCGAAGCTACAATACCTGCCAGTCGTGCCCTAGCACCAGATGATACGTTGATTAAGCTTTGGCCTAGCATTGCACAGCCACCCATTCCGAAGAACAAGCCACTCAGAATGTTACCACCACCCTGCGCCAGGCACTCTCTATTACCATTACCACGAGTTTCCGTAATCTGGTCAATCAGGTTCAGCGTCAGCAGACTTTCAATTAAACCTACTCCTGCCATAATAGCGGCATAAGGGAAGATGATGTTAAGCGTCTCCAACGTAAAAGGAACGGCAGGAATATGAAAAGGAGGAAAACCACCACTGATGGAGGCAATATCTCCCACTGTTTTGGTGTCGATGTTGAACCCAACCACTACTGCAAATACGACCAGTATGGCCACCAGCGAGGACGGCACCGCTTTAGTCAGGCGCGGCAGGAGTACGATGATGGCAATGGTTAGCGCTACCAACCCCAGTAGGATATACAGCGGCGTACCTGTCTGCCACACTGTTTCCCCGTTCACGGTAGTTTTAAAAAGATCAAGCTGCGACATAAAGATGATGATGGCCAGTCCGTTCACGAAGCCAAACATGACCGGATGCGGCACCAGCCGGATGAGCTTGCCTAGCTTCAGCAATCCTACCACAACTTGTATAATCCCAGCCAAGATAACAGTAGCAAACACATATTCTATTCCGTGTGTTTGTGCCAGCGCCACAATAACGACGGCAACAGCTCCTGTGGCTCCGGAAATCATGCCGGGTCGGCCGCCGAACAGGGCTGTCACTAATCCAAGTACGAAGGCGGCATATAAGCCCACAATGGGTGGCAAGCCTGCAATAAGCGAAAAAGCCACGGCCTCAGGCACTAGCGCCAACGCAACTGTTAAACCAGCCATGATCTCGATTTTATACTCGATTGTTGGGCTGAATTCAAAAATTTTCAGATGTTGTTTCATGATTATGAGATGTATTTAAAATAATTCTTAGTGGACGTGGCAAGGTGAAAAAGACACCTTTGCGCTGCTGCTTTATTATGGCAACAACCAAAATGGGTGAAAATGGGGGTATTTTGTGCTGCGTAATAAGGCAGCACGATCTGAGTTCAAGAAGATCAGATAGAGAAGTGGGCAGCCTCTGGCGTAAGATTACCAGCCGCCTGTATCAGACTAAATCAGTCTGGAGTATTGCTTGTATGTAGAACTGCTACTGTCATTGTGGCTGCAAAGGTAAAAGTATTCTTTCAAAGAAGCCAATCATAAAACAGAAGTTTATTCGTTATAACTTATTACTGACAGCAATTCGCCTGCCTGACACCGCCTCCGCTCTCTGGCAGATACTGGCTGCTGCTGTTCTCGAAATGTAACTTATTTTGCTAACTGCAGTTTAATCTACCTGAATATACTTCAATATTAAATATGTATAGTAACCTCTCACGTTCTATCCCCACTCCACCCTGAGGCAGGCATACCTCCCGGTAAGTATCTTCACTGGGTAAAAATTTATCACCATACTTGCAGACATATTCAGCTGCACTGTTTTCCTACATCCTTCACGCCCGCTTGTGTCAATTCATTCTCTACCTAACCTAATTTCCGGTAGGTACCGATGCATATTGAAACAGGGAACCTGATACTATCAGTCCGCGAAACATTCACTTGCCACAGTGATAGGAGAAAAATCATTGAAGGCCTTGGGAAGTGTAAACTGGCTGCATTACCCCATTTCCAGTTTAAACTAACGTTGCTGTAGGGGTGCAAACTCAACAGTAGCTAAAATACCTTAGGCCCGCATAACTATAAAACCATGGCTCTTATAAAAGATAAGAAAGTAACACGGGATTCAAACATAGAACTGCTGCGGATTGTCCTCATGCTCATGATTATCGGGTATCACCTGATTGTGCATGGCGCACAAATGGGGGGACCAATAGGAGATCATGAGATAGACAATGAGTCGTCGGTGGCCTATGTCTTTCTGAAGAGCTTTCTGGTTATTGCCGTAAACTGCTTTGTGTTTATTTCCGGCTTTTACAGAATCAGGTTCAAAGTTAAAACACTCCTGAGCTTGTTCTTCCAGGCCATTTTCTATGCCCTTGCCATCAACCTGGCAGCAGACATGCTGTCTCTGGAGTACATTAGTCTTAAAGCCTACATCAAGGCAGCCTTCTCTGTTTTTGCTGGCACCTGGTGGTTTCTTACCGCCTATATAGGACTGTATCTGTTAAGTCCGCTCCTCAACAATGCCATCGATACTTTTACGAAGCACCAGTTTCTTTTCATCCTGGTGAGCATTACGTTCATCAACAGTGTTTCTGGTTTTGTGTTTTCGGCAGGCCCTATCGTAGGCACAAACGGGGGGTACTCCCTGATTAGCTTTATTCATATTTACCTGATTGCGCAGTACTTCAGCAGGTATGTGAATCTGGATAAACTGACAAAGTATTCCCCTGCCGTTTATGTGTTTTCTTCACTTACTGTATTCCTGCTCGCCTTTTTTAGTATTACCCAATTGAGCCAGACAGGTGTGGTCAAAATATATGCTTATAATAACCCGCTCGTAATGCTTGCTGCAATCTCGTTTTTCTTCTTCTTTAAAAACCTGCGGTTCAGAAGCGGCTTCATCAACAGCATCTCTCCTTATGTTCTGGGAGTTTACCTGTTTCACGACCACCAGATAACCAGAAAATACCTCATCGAAAACCTGTTTCATATGAGCCAGAATGATTCGGCTTATCTACACTTTTTCAGTCTTTTGCTCATAACGCTTCTGGTTTTCTTTACCGGCATCATTATCGACAAAGTAAGGGACATCATCCTTACCCCAGTCATAGAAGGGGCTATTCGTAGGTTTGACCTTGCCAGGATAGAAAGAGTTTATACCATGAAATCAAGTCAGCAACGGCATTGACGTAGCGTGGTTATAAGTGTAGTAAAAAGGCTGCTTTTATGGGGCGCTTACGGTATACAGGCAGGGGCTTTACACACATTTTGCACCAGCTGCCCGTACTTTCTTTAACAATATGCTGATTGTCGCGTAGAAATTTTTGTAGTAAAAATTGTTTCACTTTAAGCTTAATAACATGCCGATAGTAAAAGTAATAGAAGTAATCGCTAGTTCAGAACAGAGTTTCGATGATGCGACACGTAATGCCCTCGCTGAGGCAGCTAAGTCTGTAAAGAACATCAAGTCAATTTACATCAAGGAAATGAATGCAAACGTAACTGACAACAAGATTGTGTCTTACGGTGTGAATGCTAAAATTTCATTTGAAGTAGACAACCTATAACAAACTGACAGCAACAAGATATATCCACAAGAGAAGAGAATCCTCCTCCTTGTGGATATACTTTTTTAGCTCCTCCCCCCGAACCATCTGCCTGCTCCTGTAGCACAATTCCTGCCCCCTTCCCCTCTTCCACTTTGTTTGCACTTGCTGGTTTTGTAATTTTATAGCCTTATGCTTTGTTATAGAAATAGCAGCGTCCAACGCAACCTTGACACGCTTTTCCCATTCCTGTATAGGCAGCGTGAACAGGAGCATTGTTTACATCTTTAATTTTTTCCTGGTTCGGCGCAGACCAGAGATTACCTGAACCTGATGATGACTGAAGAAATCCTTAAAAGAAGGACATTCGCGATTATAAGCCACCCCGATGCGGGCAAGACTACCCTTACTGAAAAACTGCTTTTGTTTGGAGGAGCTATCAACACAGCGGGAGCCGTAAAAAGCAATAAGATTAACAAAACAGCCACCTCCGACTTCCTGGAAATAGAGAAACAGCGGGGTATATCCGTGGCCACTTCTGTGATGGGCTTTGAGTATGCAGGCCATAAGGTCAACATCCTAGACACTCCCGGCCACCGCGATTTCGCCGAAGACACCTACCGTACCTTGTCTGCAGTAGACAGTGTGATTCTGGTGGTGGATAGTGTGAAAGGCGTGGAGGAGCAAACCCGTAAACTGATGCAGGTATGCCGCATGCGCAACACGCCTGTTATCATCTTCATCAACAAAATGGACCGGGAAGGCCGTGAGCCTTACGAGCTGTTGGACGAACTGGAGCGGGAGCTCAACATCCACGTGCGCCCACTCAGCTGGCCCATCGGTATGGGAGCCAGGTTCAAAGGCGTCTACAACATATATGAGAAAGAACTCCGCCTCTTTTCTGTAAACAAGACCAAGGTAGCCAAAGATGTGGTTGAAATAGAAAACATCGAAGACCCGCAGGTGGACCAGCTCGTAGGAGAAAGCTTTGCCGCACAGCTGCGGGAGGATGTGGCTTTCCTGGAGGAGTATTACGAGAACTTTGACCTGAGCCTGTACAGGGAGGCTTACCTGGCTCCTGTATTCTTTGGCAGTGCCATCAACAATTTTGGGGTTGGCGAGCTGCTGGATACCTTTGTAAAAATTGCACCTTTCCCGCAGCCACGAGAGGCATCGCAGCGCGAGGTACTGCCGGAGGAGGAGGCCTTCAGCGGCTTTATTTTTAAAATCCACGCGAACCTGGACCCCAACCACCGCGACCGCATCGCGTTCTGCCGGGTGTGCTCCGGCAAATTTGAGCGCAACAAGTTCTACTACCACACGCGCCTCGACAAGAAAATCCGTTTCTCCAGCCCCACCAGCTTTATGGCTAACGAGAAAAGTTTATTAGAAGAGGCATGGCCCGGCGATGTAGTGGGCCTGTATGATACCGGCTCGTTCAAAATTGGCGACACCCTCACAGAAGGTGAACTGCTGCAGTACAAGGGCCTGCCGAGCTTTTCACCGGAGATATTCAAGGAGGTGGTAAACAGGGATCCTTTCAAGACAAAGCAGCTGGAGAAAGGCATCCGGCAGCTGACGGACGAGGGCGTGGCCCAGCTTTTTGTGCAGCAGCCTGGTAGCCGCAAAATCATTGGCACGGTAGGCGAGCTGCAGTTTGACGTAATAAAATTCCGCCTGCTGCAGGAGTACGGCGCTACCGCCGATTTACACAACCTCAATTACTACAAGGCCTGCTGGATTACCTCAGACGACAAAGAAGCGCTGGCCCGTTTTATCTCCTTTAAAGGGAGCAGCATTGCCTACGACAAAGACGAGAACCCTGTCTTTTTCGCTGATACGGCCTGGGTCCTTCGGTCGGTGCAGGAGTCTTACCCGGCTTTGAAATTTCACTTTACTTCAGACTTTAAGTTTGATGCTGCCGCAGAAGTGTATTAGCAGATTAATTCCCCTCCAAGGAGGGGCTAGGGGTGGGTTTAAGTGCGCAGCATACAGTTTATAATGGTGTTAGTCTGGATAAGCTGCCGTTGCGCCCGCTTATCCAGCGGCACCAGACCTGCTGTTTCATGGTTCTGGTCCTAGCTCCTAAGGCAGAGGCCTCGTCTTGGGAGAAGGCGCTCAACCCAAAGGCTTGAAAATCATCCACTTCGCACCAAAGAATAGAAAAGCCTGTGGCTTTATGGAAGGAGCTGCACACTATCTGGTATTAAACGGCTTCAGGCTCGGAAAGAGCAGTTAAGAAAATAGCTCCGATGAATCTGACTGTTTACAGCCAGCCTGGGAATGGCGAAGGCTCCGTAGAAATAACCTGCGGGAGCATTTCCTCTCACAGTTCGTCTCTACGGAGCCTTCGACCAGAATTTCTATATACGGCTGCTCCTCAGGAGCTCTATTAAACCTCTAGAACTTTGAATGCTGAATCCTGACAGCGTTCAGGATGGCAAGAAAAGCAACGCCGACATCAGCAAACACGGCCTCCCACATCGAAGCAACACCTACAGCACCAAGCAGCAACACAGCCGCCTTCACACCAAAAGCCATCCCGATGTTCTGCCACACCACCTGCTTTGTCTTTTTACCCACGGCAATGGCCGTGGCAATTTTAGAAGGCTGGTCTGTCTGAATCACCACATCCGCGGTCTCGATGGCGGCATCGGAGCCTAAACCGCCCATGGCCATGCCCACGTCCGAAAGTGTTATCACAGGAGCATCGTTTATTCCGTCTCCCACAAAGGCCACTTTCCTTTGCTGCGCCTTCAGCTCTTCCACCTTAGCAACTTTATCCTGTGGCAACAGGCCTCCATAAGCTTCATCCAGCTGAAGTTCCTTTGCCAGTTTCTGCACAATCGCGTCTTTGTCGCCGGAAAGCATCACCAGGCGCTTCACGCCCTGCCTGCGCAATGCTTTTACCGCAGCTGCTGCATCTGCTTTTACTTTATCCGCAATCACCAGGTGCCCGGCATAACTCCCATCAACGGCTACCAGCACCGTGGTCTCAGGTACGGCATCAATGGAGGCATCATAAGTCACCCCATGCTGGCGCAGGAGTTTTCCGTTTCCGGCCAATACCTCACGGCCGTTTACCCAGCCTTTTACGCCATGGCCGGGCACTTCCTGCACCTGCGTTGCCTGTACGTTTCCCTTACCGGCATATGCTGTAACAGCCTGCGCTACCGGGTGCGTGGAAAAACCTTCTACCGCCGCCACATAACTCAGAAATTCCTGTTCATCAGGCCACAGCGTAGTCACTTTTTGCACCTCGAAAACGCCTTCCGTCAGGGTTCCGGTCTTGTCCATCACAACCGTATCCAGCTGCGTGACCTGGTCCAGAAAATTGGCGCCCTTAAACAGGATACCGTTGCGCGACGCAGCACCGATGCCTCCAAAGTAGCCCAGCGGTATAGACACCACCAAAGCACAGGGGCAGGAGATAACGAGGAACACAAGGGCTCTGTAGAACCAGTCACCGAACATATAAGTGTCTACAAAAAAGTATGGTAACAGCGTGATGCCCAGCGCCAGGAAAAACACAACAGGTGTGTACACTTTGGCAAAGCGGGTAATAAATTTCTGAGTTTTGGCCTTGCGGCTACCTGCCTCCTCAATCAGTTGCAGTATCCTGGACAGGGCGCTATCCTCATAAGCAGCCGTTACCCGCAGTGTGGCAGCAGTGTTCAGGTTAATCATGCCTGCCAGCACTTTGTCGCCTCCCCGCTTTGTATCAGGCTTCGATTCGCCGGTGAGTGCTGCTGTGTTAAAGGCGGCTGTCGCTGTCTGCAATTCGCCATCCAGGGCCACCTTTTCACCCGGTCGCACCAGTATGGAGTCACCTATTCTTACCCCTTTGGCTGGCACGCTGGTTACTCCTGCGGCTGACTGCAGGTTTACCATGTCCGGGCGGTTATCCACCAGGTCCCGGATAGACCTCCTGGAGCGAATTACGGCTGCTTCCTGAAAATGCTCCCCTACCACGTAAAACAGCATCACGGCCACTCCCTCGGCATATTCGCCAAGGTAAAAAGCACCCAGTGTAGCCACCGTCATCAGCAGAAACTCATTAAAGAAGCTGCTTCGCATGCTCCTGAAAGCATGCCACACCACACGCCAGCCTACCAGCACATAAGCCACGCCAAAAGTCAGGAACCTGACCAGGCCCGTAAACCAGGCTACATCAAAATAATCCAGGCCGATACCGCTTACCAGGAGCACAAAGCTCATGATGGTGGGCAGGTACGATTCTTTTGCCTCTTCCTGTGCCTCTGACGCTGGCCTTGCGGCCGCACCACACGCCCCACCGGAGCAGCAACTATCCACCTGCGGACCAGGGGATTTGGCTGTCCTGGGTGACGTAATTTCCAATGGTTTAAAATCTGTTTCTATATCTGCTTTGTTGTTCTTCATCATTTATATTCTTCCCACTTAGCAATCTCAGTTCCTTTTACGTATTCCTGGCCGCTTCCGCCATGATGGCTAATTTTCATATCTGCACAGGAGTTTTATCCGGCCTTTGCCCATAATCAGCTGTTCCGACCAATACAAAGGTACTCCCGTTCCTCCCGCTCTATGTTACAAAATTCTGTAGAAGAGTTGCATGTTTTACAACCTGCTTCCTGCGCCTTCTGAAACCGGGGATCTAAAACTATTCCAAAACAAACTATAAGAGAGAAAGTACCGGCAGAGACGGCACCTTTGCATTGCTTAAACCATAAATCGGTTTAATCCTATTTTTATAAAGATCATTTAAATAAACCTCTCCGTATAAACCTGTATAAGTACAGCATAAAACACTAAAAGTTAGTTCACCTGGTACTCCTGTTCAACCACACCGTATAGAAAAAGTATTATAACACCCAAACCGGCACCAGGTAGACCCGGAGGAAACAATCCTGCCAGTGGGGCCTGTGTGATGCAAAAAAGCTATCACCTGATTTGCGTCGGTTGTTGAGGTGAAATCATATTACTGAAGGAAAGGACGAGAGGATGAAAAAAATACACCCACTACTATTATTACTTACCATCCTGCTCTTCTCTTGTGACAGAGAAGAGCAGGACAATACAACAGGAACCACAAGTGAATTTCCAGCCGAGGCAGTCCATCCCCTGCAATCTGAAGCTGACCTTGATGTACTCCTGAATGAAATCGGTGATGACCAGGTGGTACTGCTGGGAGAAGCCTCACACGGTACTTCAGAGTTTTACACCTGGCGCGCAGAAATCAGCAGAAGGCTGATTGAGGAAAAGGGCTTCAAAATCATCGCTGTGGAAAGTGACTGGGCTGATGCCTATGACCTGAACAATTACATCAGGGGCAACAGCAATGCTGCTACAGCAGAGGAGGCGCTTGTACAGGGTTTTGACCGCTGGCCGACCTGGATGTGGGCAAACGAAGAAATAGCAGACCTGGCAGACTGGCTGCAGGCCTACAACGCCGGCAGGGCAACAAACGAACAGGTGGGCTTCTACGGAGTGGACGTGTATGGTATCTGGGAGTCGATGGATGAGGTTACAGCCTACCTGGAGCGCACAGATCCGGCTGCAGCCCAGACAGCCCGTGAGGCAATGCGCTGCTTTGCCCCTTACAACCAAAATGAAAACGCCTACATCAGCGCGACCCGTTCTTCAACAGACAACTGTGCCGATGAACTGGCTGCCCTGCTGGAAGCCGTGGAAAACAGGGTTGCAGCCGAAGCTCCACGAAACGAAGCCGCTTTTAACGCCTTGCAGAATGTAATGGTGGCCGTTAATGCGGAGCGCTACTACCGTGCTGCCGGCGTGAGTAATGTCCAGTCGTGGAATATACGTGACCGGCACATGATGGGTACCATCGACAGGCTGCTGGAACAGTATGGCCCGGATGCAAAAATCATTGTGTGGGAGCATAACACACACATAGGCGATGCCCGGGCAACCACCATGGCAGATAACGGTATGGTGAACGTAGGCCAGCTGGCGCGTGAGGAATACGGCCAGGAAATCGTTTACATCGTTGGCTTTGGCACCTATAGCGGAACAGTGATTGCTTCCCAAAGCTGGGGGGCTGCCACCCAAACCATGACGGTGCCTGCAGCACAGCCCAACAGCTGGGAATGGATGCTGCACCGGCACGGACCTTCAGACAAAATCATCCTGATGGACGAACTTCGCCAGCGGCAGCGGTTCATGCAGCGCATCGGGCACCGGGCCATTGGGGTTACCTATAATCCTAACTCAGAGTCAGGAAACTATGTACCGTCTGTGCTACCGGAGCGCTACGATGCCTTCATTTATATAAATCAGACAGAGGCGCTTCGACCTTTGCAATAAAAATTGTCTTCTTCTTCTATTCATCATTTTTTAAAAACAGGGGCAATGAGCAAATATGCCATCGTGATACATGCAGGCGCAGAAACTGTAGAACCAGGATCGATAAGCCCTGAAAAACAGAAACAATTCAGAGAAGGCCTGCAGCAGGCGTTAAAGGCCGGGTACGAGGTGCTGGAAGAGGGTGGCAGTGCCCTTGATGCTGTGGAAGCAGCCGTCAGGAGCATGGAAGACTTTCCGCTGTTCAATGCCGGCCGGGGGGCCAACCTGAACAAACAGGGAGAAACTGCGTTCGATGCAGCCATTATGGACGGGAAAGACCTGAAAGCCGGTGCTGTGTGCAACATACACTATGTGAAGCACCCCATCACCCTGGCCAAAACCATTATGCAGGAAAGCAAGCACGTGCTGCTGACCGGAGAAGGAGGCGAAGCCTTTGCCCTGAGCCAGGGGCTTGAGATGGAGGAACCTGGTTACTTTGTGACAGAGGAAAAGGCAAAACAGTGGAAAGACGAGGTGGAGGAGCAGCTGACCGAGCAACACGACACAGTTGGTGCTGTGGCCGTTGACAAAGACGGCAACGTGGCAGCAGCCACCTCTACAGGGGGGCTAACATTTCAGCTGAAAGGGCGCATAGGCGACAGCCCTGTTATCGGGGGCGGGACATATGCACATAACGGTTACTGTGCCGTTAGCTGCACCGGAGAGGGCGAGCCTATTATGAAAGGCGTGCTTGCTCACGACGTATACGCTAGGGTGAAATATGCAGGAAACTCCTTACAGCAAGCCTGTGAGGAGGCAATCAAAGGAGATGATGATAAACTGAAGGGGGACAAAGGCATTATTGCGGTCTCGCCTTCCGGAGAGGTAGCCATCGCCTTCAACACAAACCAGATGAAAAGAGCTTACCGGATAGAGGGCGGAGAACCTTTTGTGGCCGTCTGGAAAGACGAAACTCATTAAACGCAACGTTTACGACTTCTTCAGAACAAGAATTAGTTACTGCAAATGCAAAGAAAATTAACTTCTTCTTATTATAAAAAAGAGGCACCCCTTACCAGCAGCATAGCCTTTCTTCCATCCATCATTTCCACTGCCTTCCTTCTTCTGGCAGTGGGCACCCTGTACTATGAGTCTTTGCCCCTGGCTTCTGCCGTAGAGCGCAGGCTCCCCTCCTTACTGGTACCACAGGAGGATAATGCACGGATAATCCTAAGTACAATAGCCAGTGGCATTATTTCGCTAACTGTGTTCAGTTTCTCGATGGTGATGATTGTGCTGAGCCAGGCTTCCAACAACCAGTCACCGCGCGTAATACCCGGCCTGGCAACAGTACACTACCACCAGGTAGTGCTCGGTTTTTACATTGGCACCATTATCTACACCCTTCTCCTGCTGCTCAACTTTAAAACGGAGGGAGGTGGTGGCAACGAAACGCCTGCCATCGCCACTCTACTGGCAATGGTTTTCGCTGTTGTCTGCCTGGTGCTGTTTGTGTACTTTATCCATTCCATCTCGAAGTCCATACAAGTGGATAACATCCTGAACAGCGTTTTCCGGAAAGCAAAATATGCCTTGCATCTTGAAAGAGAACTGGCCTACAGGACCAAAAGCACAAAGGTGGCCAACGTTAGAGCGCTTCCCTACACACTCAAGAACCAGGGCAACGGCTACTTAAGGCGCGTTAATCTGGCAGCGCTGCAACAGCTTGCAAAAAGGTATGATCTTCAGGTTGAAATAATGGTGGAAATTGGCGCATTTGCAGTGGAAGGCACCCCACTGATACGCCTTTCTGCCGACCCGAAAGAATACGGGAACCTTTCAGACGACTTACAAAGGTGCTTTGACCTGAGCGAGGAAGAAGTGGTGATGGAAGACTATGAACAAGGGGTAAAACAGATCTCAGAGGTTGCCGTAAAGGCACTTAGCCCCGGCATTAATGATCCGGGCACCGCTCTGAAAGCCATTGATTTCCTGACACTCCTTTTCATATACAGGGTAAAGTGCGAAGACCGGAATTGCCTGCTGGACGAGGAAAAGAACTTACGGGTAATCGACAGGAATGTCTCATTGGATGAGTTGCTGCACCGTTACCTGAGCCCGATAAGAACCTACGGTAAAGGAGACTTACAGATAAACGAACGGCTGCTCAAATGCCTGCAGAACCTGCTGCACCAGAGCCCCTACAATGCGCATGAAGATGTAATCGCAAAACACGCCCTCGCGGTGGTGATCGACGCAGACAAGAATATCCAGAACCATGTGGACAGGGCTCACCTGAATGAAGCGATTAAAAGCTTCAACGACATTGCCCCGCCAAAATTCCGGCTTGATTTACTTGATGTACAGGATGTAGTTTTTCATTCGTATAGCAGGTAGATGGCAATACTTTCAGTTACAGCTTTGGGCAGCGGCTCTGGGGAAATAAACATTCCAGCTCACTTCCTGATAAAGCGTGTGATCAATTGTATCGCTCCTGCGTAGGCAGCGAAGGGATGGTGGTCACCCAGCCTGATAACGTTAAACCCAAGCCGCTGCCATATTGCCTCATTCTCCTGGTCTGTCACCTCCAGTTCCTGCCAGCTTCCGTGGCCATACGTGGGTAGCCACACCGTTTTATCCTGCGCTCCCTTTATCTCCACAAGCGCATTATTATACGAGGCAAAATACCACGTACGCACCCGCTCCTCCTCGTCATCCACAAAAATCAAAGGCAGGGGATTACGGATTACATCGAAGCCAAGCCGACCCAGAACTTCAGCAATGTTATCGAAAACTTCGGGTGTGGCCAGTGCTGTGGTGTGGTTGCCCAGCAGGTCTCCAGCCATCTGCGGGTCCCCGACCAGTATCCGGTACCTGCCTTCCTCATTCCGGCCTGCCAGCGACAGGAACAGGTTCAGGTGAAAGAGGGGCTGCGCAGTTCCTTCTTTGTTTAGAAGGTGCATAACCTCCGTC
The DNA here is from genome assembly GCF_054779655.1 of Pontibacter brevis. NCBI lineage: Bacteria > Pseudomonadati > Bacteroidota > Cytophagia > Cytophagales > Hymenobacteraceae > Pontibacter > Pontibacter brevis. The sequence goes on along the minus strand of NZ_BAAGXV010000087.1, from coordinate 49,717 downwards.
CACTCTTCTCCTTCTCTTAGAAAGCTTCTTCTGCTTTCGGATGGAATCTTCAAGGCACTTCCAATAAAGAACAAAGCTCTTTCCTGGTCGAGGTACCGCTGAAAAGGCTCAATAAGCGCCTTTCCGGCAGAAAGGTTTCTTGTTTGCGGCACCAACTCGTTCAGGTCCAGGAAAGTGTCTACGGCGTGGTCTGCACCCAGGAGGAAGAAGTTGTCTCCCACCAGAATGTTCCCGCTTTCAAAGTAAAGCGGTACTTTTACACGCTCCCAGCCAAACTCCCTGCTGGCATGGTAGCATACATACTCGTCAGAGGCTTTCCTGCTGGAGTGGGGCTGCACCATGTACACTTTCCCGTCTTTTGCATCCCGTACCAGCTTAAACTCATCTTTTACCCAGGCGGTATTTTCATACTGTGCCGGCACACGGTACAGGGTTGTGCGACTCACCAGGTCCTGCTCCTCCAGCCATTTCTGCAGTCTGCCTTCCACGGAAGCATGCACCATAATGAAAAGCTTTATATCAGGGGGCAGCTTCAGGATAAGGTCCTGGTAGGCTTCCCACAGCGGGTTGTTTTCGCCTTGCAGCGCAAAAGCAGGCATTGTCAGCACAAGGGCATCCAGAGCACCGTCTGCACTGGGTATCAGGCTCGGGTCAGAGGGCAGCGTCATGTACTCCTGCAGGACACTTACTGCCACGCAGTGCCGGCGCAATTCGTATTCATTCACACACAGGGGCACCTCTTTCTCCGCCAGCTCCCTTATATCAGGGTAATGCCTCTTTTTAAACTGCTCTCCAATTTGCTGCATTTGATTTCTCCTCCCTTCAATCTTTGTTTCTTTCAACTGCCACAAGCCCTTTTGTGCCGGCCCAGAACCACAGGCAGATAAGCGCCACCTCTCCTACCGCATCCAGCAGGTACACATCCCAGATCACGTCTGTCAGGGCGTAGTAAACATCAATGCCTGTCAGGCCGGCCGCGCTGGCTATGCCCAGCCACTTCACCTCGCGCGTTACTACCTTACGAATACCAGCCGCCAGCAACACGCCACCTATCACCGTAATAAGAACACTCACCGTGTAAAGCAGCCAGATATCCTCTTTCGGACCTGTAACCCACAGGAAGCTGCGCAGATGCACAAAAGGCCAGACACCGGTTATAAACCAGTAGGCTCCTTGTATTTTGGCAACTAAACTCAGGTCAGGTCTCAAGAATATCTGATGTTGAATTATTTTAAATATGCAGCTGATCGTAGGTAGGAATGGTGTAGCACTCGTTCTTAGACAGCAAGTGCACCCTCATATTACGCACTGTAAGGGGTTCTCCTGTACCAATCTCATAGATATTGGTATCCGTAATGCCCATACCATCTACCACCGTTACAAGCCCACTACCTATTACACGTACCTGCTTTCCCTCTGTTACAAAAATAGCAGTGTCTTCCTCCAGTCCTATGCCCACACAACCCGGATTTGTTGCGATGCACTGCGCCATGCGTACGATACGGCCTCTTTCGATGAAGTGTGTATCAATGGCCACGTTCTTCAGGAACTCCAGACCGGTAGTAATACGAACGTCTCCTTTAATATAGCCCCCCTTTGTTTCCCCTTCGTAAATCATTGGAGTAGACATGGCGGCGGCTCCGGCACTTGTGCCTGCTATAATAATGCCTTCATCATAGGTAAACCGCTCTTTCATGAGTTCCAACACGGCCGTGCCTCCCAATATAGCAGTTAAGCGCAACTGGTCGCCGCCCGGGAAAATTATGCCTGATGCCCGCTCTACTATGTCACAGAACGCTTTATTCTTGGCATCAGGGCGATTTCGTATATCTATTACTTCTACGTTCGTGATGTTATGCTCTTTAAACACGTCGATGTAATCCCGTGCGATTTCCAGGGGAACAGTAGACGCTGTAGGTACGATGGCCACCAGTGGGTTCTCGCCTTTCAATTCATTAACAAAGAACTTCAGGATTTCCTGGCTCTCAAAGTTCACGTTTCGTTCCTGTTCCTCTGATAATTTGGCTTTTCCTTTATCCTCATGCCCGCCAATAGCAAGCAGCCGCCCTTTGGGAACCGGAGCCTCTTGATGGTCTTTATGTCGATCAGATACTTTCTTCTTTGTCATTTTGTGTTTCAGTTGTTAGACGGTCATTTCAATCAACATTGCTGTTATTTATGCTCACTTCGTGTTGTTCTGAATAGCGAAATGTAGAGATGAGGCAGGTGCTAGGGTTTTTGATAGCTTACCACCTGGCCTTTGACACTGCTTTCATTCTTAGGTTTACGGTTAAAAATCACCCAGCCCTCTCTCCTGGACTCCTTTGGCACAAACATCATCTGCAGTTCCACTTTTTCCAGCTGCTCCCCATCCTCCTGCAGGTATATTTCTACCATCACCGACTCTGCTGTCTCGCCGCCTTTATTATGCACCTGCACTCTGTACCGGGTAGGTTGTTGCGCAGAAGGGTCAGGCCACAGTTCCACATATAAATCCGGAGTGGAGGGTTTGTCGGCATAGACGTGGTAACCCAGGTAGCTGAATATACTTATAAGCAACAGCAGGCTTGCCCAGAACACAGCCCACTCCAGCATGTTCTTCTGGTCTATGACCTCATTCCCTTTGCTATTCTCTTCCATCTGAATCTACTTAATCAGCAGTCGCCCTGCAGAAGCACCCAGCGTCGCAATTACCCCCAGCGTAACACATTGGGCAACGGCATTCCAGAAGCTCATGTTTTCAAAGCGGCCAAAGAACCACAGGGCAAAGGCAGAGGCAGCGAGTGCAAGCAGGTAAGAGGTGCAGGTATCAAACGTGACATCATATAACATTTTACCCGACAGACTCATGGCTGTGCCTCTAAAGTCGCTGAAGTACACGACCACCAGGCTTAGCAGCAAAGAGACAATAGCCATAAAAAGTATATGAACAGGCTCTGCCTCCACTGCAATCATGAGTATTTCCTCGGTCGGTGCCACGTTGCCTCCCACCAGTATGGCGCCGCAAATAGAAAGTACAACCGCTGCCATTTTGCCGGACGCTCTTCTTTTTGAGTCTTCTTCAGGTTCAGCACTGGTGGTGTCCCGCCGTTGCGGGTCACCTTCTCTGCCTACGCCCAGTTGCGCCGTACCTACCGACACGCCTATAGATACAGCCATTGCCTCTATAATCACCTTGCCCATGATTTCCTCAACAGACATGCTGCTTAAATTCACCCGGTTCAGCATCAGCAATACTCCGAAGGACAGGGTGAGGCCTATTCCCATCTCCTCTACAGAATCCACGAACACACTGCGCCAGGAAGCATCAGCCCGCATACCAGCAAAGCGGTTATAGCCCAGTAGCAGCAGGTATGTTACCACCACCAGCACCAGCAGGTCCAGTGGCTTCACAATAAAGCCGGCCCACCACACCTCCATGGTATAGAGCAGGGGAAAGCTAAAAAGCAACCCACCGGCTATGCCGCGCGCATACTCTTTCAGCGACTGTGACACCGGCCTGTTCATGCTGTCCTGCCTTTGTTTCTGCTTCATCTACCTGTTGTAAAATATTTGTTCTTATCCTGCTGAAGCCAGCTCCAGGCGGTGCAAAGCAGCAGTTCATTTAGCCTGAGCAGAAGCTTTTGACAAGTAGATCTGCCGCATGGCTGCCGGGGGATAAGGTGTGAGGATTTACGTTGGCAGGTTTCAAGAGTTAAACACAGAGTGCAATTTCAGTACTTACACCTATCATGATTCAGGACTAAATACTGATTTACCCTTCGAAAGCGTACAATTTCAGCGTTAGAATCCTTCTTTTGCTGCACGTTGGGGAAAACAGGGCTGCTGATAATGCACCCCCATAAAATAGATGAAGCCTGCAAAGTGCAGGCTTCATCTATTTGAACACAAGAACATCTACTACTTGCAAAACATGTTAAAACAAAACTTAATCGAACTAAAACTATTAACTATGAAATCTGGTGTGTTCCTGGTTAACTACTGTTTTGATCTACCTACACTATGAAGAGGTAAGGGCTGCTATGCATTGTCTGGGTCAGATGGACGGGCACGCTCGCTTGCTGCCCCGTAGTTAAAGTGAATAAAATCACTATAAGAGGAGCCAGTGTTTAAATCTGGCTTTTTTTCGTCTGTAGCTAAGCCGTAGGCCACAGTAGCATAACCTCCCCCGCCGGATGTACGAGTGCTTTTTTTTACTTTAACAAAACCGGTTCTTTTTACGGGAGGGCACATCTGACCACTGTTCTGCGCTTCCTGTGTATTTGCCTTTTTGAATGAAAGTTTGCGTGGGCTGCTATGACTGCTATTGATTTTTGCTGTTCTCATAACTTTACTTCATTAAGTGAAGGGGTGCATGGTTGACGACAACACCTGTTATGGTGCTGCTACCTCTAAGGGTGAGGGGAAGGGTGGGTATGAAGAGCACCTGTGCTAAAAAGCAAGACGTAAGGAGGGCCATTCTCAGCACCCGTTTAAGTTTGGCCGCTCCTTAGTCTTGTAAATAAAGCGTTATAAAAACATATGCGTCAAAAGGTTGGCGCTGCTTTTAATCTTCTTTATTTACCTAAATTTACGTTTTGTTTGCACTAAGGTCAAGTCAGGCAGGCATTATTCAGTATTTCCACTTTGAAAATACCGTAATAACGCAGTTATCCGAAGCAGCTTTTTTAATATTTCTCTATTTGCCTAAACTGTTTTTTGCGTTCTCTTCAATTACCGCCTGTTTTAAAGGTATGCGTACTCCCTGATAAACTAGCCAAGGAGGCGAGAAGCACGATAATAGTGGTTATGAAGGTTCTTTTCTCTCCGGGAAAAAGAAAATAGATACGTAGGCAGACCGTATAAAATGGTAGTTTCGCTGTATTAGTAACCAATAACAGCACTTTTGTAAGCCTTGGCGGCGTGAAGGGCGTATAGACTGGAAACGACTGTTACACAGTGCAAAGATGTTTTTGGTTGGTTAAGCAATCTTTTAGTCACTGCCAATACGGGAAGACGTCCTGTTATAACAGTTCCAGAAAAGCTAATGATGTGGATGCTGATAAATGGGTGCTTAAGGTAATCCGTGTCATGTAGCTAATTTGGAAGGGCCTTCACTTTTCGACAGTAGTTGAAAGCGAAGGCCCTCTTTTTTTGGTATCACCTTATGCAGCCTTACTTCTGCCTAGCACATACCACAGCGAAGTAATATTTCCTGGATAGAACTGGCAGGAAACGAGCAAGGCCCATCAGGAGAACTGCAGCATAAGCTGTGCTTTTCCTGATGGGCCTTGTCCTGTTTGACCGTTTGCCCTTGCAAAGAATGGCTTAAAGCAGGTAACTAAGAATCGATACTGATATAACCGTTCTGGATGGCGTACTTTACAAGGTTTGCTGTGTTCTTGGCATTGGTTTTCTCCAGGATGTTCTGCCTGTGTGTTTCAATGGTTCGCTTACTTGTAAAAAGTTTATCAGCAATTTCAGCATTGGTATAGCCTTCTGCAATCAAACCCAGCACCTCCAACTCGCGCTTGGAAAGCACACTGTTGCTGCGGTTCGCCTTTTCTGTTTCTTCTTCCGGGCCTGAGGACTTATGCAGGAACTTAATAGCTAAATCGGCACACATAAACTGGCTGCCACTGGCAACTAATTTAATGGCAGAACGGAGTTCCGCTTTCCCGGTATTCTTCAGAATATAGCCCGAGGCACCATTTTCCATCATTTTTTGCACAAATGGCTCGCTGTTCAGCATCGAAAGCGCCAGCACTTTAACATCAGGAAACTGTTCTTTTACCTGCTTTGTCGCTTCGTATCCGTCCATCACAGGCATGTTGATGTCCATCAGCACAACGTCTGCAGCTATATGGTCCAGCAACTCCAGCAGTTCCTGCCCATTTGAGGCCTCTCCTACCACTTCCACGTCATCATCACCCTCCAACAAGGATCTTAATCCCTGACGGATTATGTTGTGGTCATCCGTCAGTATTACCCTTATTAAATTGTTCTCTCCCATTTTCGGTTCTTCTATGTTAACGATGCCGGAGCATCTGAATTTCATATGCTACGAATAGCATAGGATAACCCCGTGCCCTTACGCATGACTTAACGCCACTACCAAACTTATACGTAAGGCCTGAAGTTCCCGCTCACAATTTATCTAAAGTTTTAATAAGAATATGGTAATTAACACCTATTCTCCCTCTACGCATTAATACCTTAAACAGCAGCATCAGGAATCAAGGCTAAGCACCACCTTTACTCATAACCCTTGGTTTACTGTGCTGACAGCGTGTTTCTGCTCCGCATGAATCAGATTTCTACCCGGCAATGATAGCTGCAACAGGCCAAAAAGCGTAAACAGGTGCTACACGAATAAAAAGACAGCATGAAGATTAAGCGACGGGAAACAATATACGACGGCTTTTATACTTTTCGGAAAGTGATACTGGAAAACCAGGGCGACGAGATAGAAAGGGAGCAGTTTGACAGTGGCAGTGCAGCCACGGCTCTGGTATATGACACGACACAGGACAAGTACATTTTTGTTAAGCAGTTCCGGTACAGCGCCGAAACAGAACTGCTGGAGGTAGTAGCCGGTATTGTGGAGGAAGATGATCCGGAGAAAACAATACTAAAAGAAATAGAGGAAGAAATCGGGTACAAGGCAGACCATATTGAGCATGTGTGGGACTTTTTCACCTCTCCCGGTGCCTGCACCGAGGTGGTACATCTCTACTATGCCGAGGTAAGCGCAAAAACAGAGGAAGGAGGCGGCCTGGATGAGGAACACGAGCAGATAGAAATAGTGAGCTTTAGTGAAGAGGAGTTGCTGAGCCAGCCCCTGCGCGACGCTAAAACCATCATCGCCGTGCAATGGCTGGCAGCCCGCCTCGGCAAAACACCGCAACGGCAGGAAGTGAAGATAAAGAAGTAAATGCTTTTCCAGAGGAATTAACTCCCTGAACAAGCCACCTACTCAATCTTCCGGATAGCTAGTGCAACATCTGACACAACAGCAGGAATTACCACACTCAGGCTACCTAAAACGGTGTTCTGTGCTTCTTCCTGGAACATGGGCTTGCCTTCAGCTGTATTCCACATCGTAAAAAGGTATTTCCCCTCCGACATGCCGGGCACCTTCAGGCCTACTTCAATAGGGGATGCTGCCTGGTTTAGCATGCCACCACGCTTCTGAACTGTGTCTGTGCGCAGCACCCACACCACAGCCTGCTCCTGATCAGCACAGGCAAATACCGTTACTTTATCTGTACTTTTCTGCACCTCATGATTCAAGTTTTTCCGCCGGAAGCGTTTCCAGTCAATCAGGCTGGTGAAGGCAGCCAGGCTTTTCTGAGCACGGCGCATGCCATGGGTGAGGGTGTGGGGGTGGCGGTTGGGCCAGCGCATGCCCCCACCCGCACCGCCTGATGCAAAGTGTGCCCACTGCATGTGGCGGAAGTATTCATCATCAAATGGCTCCGGGAATGTTTTCTTCCTGTCTTTGAAGGCGTGGATAGGGCCGTGCTCGCTGTCAAAAAAGGGTTTAGCCCTGTTCATGTGCTCCAGCGCCTCACGCACCAGCCGCCCCGTTACAATGGCAGACCACAAGGTTTCCTTGGGATTGTTGATGGTGGCTGCATCATAAAAATGGGTGCTGGCAAAGTCCAGGTTGGGGTGCCGGAAAATAACATCTGCCACCTCAGGGTTCTCGTCCAGCACGGGTCCATAGAGCGACACGGTCTGGGGATGCGTACGGCCATACAGCCTCATTTCAGTTTCCCGCAGGTGCTCGCTTACCTCTTTAATGAAGCCGTAGAAGGCACTCGTCTGGTTGTTGGCATGGGCCGGGTGGATCTCGTTCCACAGGTCCCAGGCAAAGAGCGCACCGCTTCCGCCCCACCTTTCCGTCACGAAGGTGAACCTGTCTTTGATAAACTTCCGGGTATCTGCGCACAGCAACCACTGCGATCTGTCAGCGCAGGGGCCGCCATTCTGCTTGTTGTAGGGGTGGTGCTTCCACCTGATCCACATCCAGAAAGTATCCACGGGAGTGAGCAGTATGCGGAGTCCGTGCTTCTCGCAAAGGTGGAACAGGTCATCCCAGAGCCGTACCATATTGGGCGAAAACGTACCGGCAGGACGCTCGAAGTAGCGGTTCTCTGTTTGGGCATACTCCAGCATAAAGCGCAGGCAGGTAACCCCGTGCTGCGCCAGCCACGCCAGGTGCCCCTCTACCTGCTTCAGGTCTTTGCGCCTGAAAGCATTGGCAAAGTCAGGCCACGTAATGGCATCGTTCTGTCCAATAGGGGTCCAGTTCTCTCCTTCTTCCGTTACAAAATAGGGTGCATCAGGAGCTACCTGTATCCAGGGCAGGCCTTTTTTCTCTTGTTGAAGCGCCTGCTCAGGGGCCACGCTTTTATGCTTTCTTTTTTCTAAATCAATTGTTGTTGAACTTGGAATCAGCTGCTTTGTCCGCTCCATTTATGCCTCTCTTTAAGGTAGCCTCTACTAAAGTTCCCTTGCCGTTTCCGTTTCGGACCGCTACGCCATCCAATACAAGGGGCTTCTTTTCCTGTGCTGCTTTCAGCTTTTTGAAAAGCGTCAGCGACTGGGCCACTACCTGGTCCATATTATAGTATTTGTAGGTGGCCAGCCTTCCGGCAAAATGAACATCTTCCGTCTGGTCTGCCAACTTTTTGTACTGGCTGTAGATAGCCGCATTCTCTGCCTTCGGCACCGGGTAATACGGGTCTCCTTCTGCTTTAGGGTACTCGTACACAATACTGGTTTTAGGATGCAGCTGCCCCGTCAGGTATTTGAACTCTGTTACGCGGGTGTAAGCGTGCTCGTTAGGGTAGTTCACCACAGCAGTAGGCAGGTGCACCTCCTGCTCCAGGGTCTGGTGCCTGAACTCGAGCGAGCGGTAAGGCAGTTTCCCATACTTAAAATCGAAATACTCGTCCACAGGACCCGTGTAAATCATCTGCTTAAACGGAATCACGTCCAGTATCTCGTGGTAGTCGGTGTTAAGCATGATTTTGATGTTGGGGTGTGCCAGCATCTTCTCAAACATGGCGGTGTACCCATGCCTGGGCATAGCCTGGAAGGTATCGGTGAAATAGCGGTCGTCGCGGTTGTTGCGGACCGGCACCCGCGAGGTCACGGACTTGTCCAGTTCAGAGGGATCCATGCCCCACTGCTTGCGGGTATAGTTACGGAAGAACTTCTCGTACAGCTCCCGTCCTACCTTGCTCACCACCACATCCTCGGAGGTGCGGATTTCCGGCACCTGCTCTGCCACAGACTTGAAGAAGTCATCTACATCGAAGGCTGTCAGGTGCAGGCCGTAGAGCTTGTTGATGGTATCCAGGTTGATGGGCATGGGCACTAACTGTCCGTCCACGCTGGCCAGTACCCGGTGCTCATATGGCCGCCATTCTGTAAAGCTGGAGAGGTAGTCGAAAACGTCTTTTGAGTTGGTATGGAAGATGTGTGGCCCGTATTTGTGTACCAGTATTCCCTCCTCGTTATAGTGGTCGTAGGCGTTGCCGGCTATGTGCGGCCGCTTGTCTATGATAAGTACTTTCTTGTTTAACTGGGATGCAAGCCTTTCAGCCACCACACTGCCGGCAAAGCCAGCCCCAACTATAAGATAATCGAACATAAGTATCCCTTTCTGTTTTTTTATGTATTCATAACCTGCGCCTACTTCGCCTTTTCCTGCAGGGCCTGCCCCATGAGGGCCACCATGCTGCGCCATGTATTGTCCCAGGACCTGTCTGCCAGGAAAGCATCTACTTTGCTTTGCCATTCCTGATCTTCGGCCTGGTTCATGGCGGCCTCCACTGCCGTGGCAAATGCCTCAGGGGTTTGGGCAATGTGCACCAGCTTTGCCTCGCCATAAGGGTGCACTACATCCCGGACAGGCGTGGACACCACAGGTTTGCCTGCAGCCAGGTATTCTGGTGTTTTGGTGGGGCTGATAAACTCTGTTGATTCGTTCATGGCAAATGGCATGAGCGCCACCTGCCACCCACTGATGTAGGCCGGCAGGTCCTGGTAAGCCTTGCCCCCGAGATAATGTATATTCTGCCGCTGTGGCAAATCAGCCGGATCGATTTTTACCACCGGCCCCACCATCACGAGCTGCCAGTCTGGCCGTGCATCGGCCACTGCTGCCAGTAAGTCTAAGTCCATCCGCTCGTCAATCACGCCAAAGAAACCGATACGGGGTTCCGGTATAGCGGCCTGGTCGGCAGGCTGGTCTGTCTGCTGTTTTGCCCTGGCAAAATGCACCCTGTCAATACTGCTCGGGAACAGGTGCGTCTGCATGTGCTGCTTCTTTTTAGATTCATAGAGGCTTTGGCCGCCTGTAAATACCAAATCAGCCCTTTTGAACAGCTCCTGCTCCAGTTCCTTTATGCGTGGCGGCGAAAACTTAAACGCCGACAACTCATCCATACAGTCATATATGGTTAAAGCCGGGCTCAGGTGGTCAGAAAAGCTTAAGGCCATCGGGGTATAATACCAAAGCGCATAACGCTCCAGCATTTGCTCTTGCAGCAGGCTGTTCAGGAGCGTGCGTTGCGCCTCCTCCATTTGTTCTGCTGTTAAACCATGAGGCAGATAAGGCACCACTACATACAGGTTGTCTTCGCGCGGAGACACATCCAGAGCAGGAACAGGGGCGTCATGAAAGTTTGGCTCTTCTACAAAGAACACCCGCCTCCCGTGCTTTGCGAACCTCGACAGAAGGTGCTGCGGACGCTGGTATACAAAATCCCAACGGAGGTGAGACAGACAGACAACATCAGGAAGTGTTTCTAAAAAGCGGTCTGTTTCTGTTGTATTACTGTTTGTTTTGCCTTTTTTAGTCTGGGCTTTGGTTTCAGTGGCAGACAAATTTTCGCCGGAGCTTGCCGGAACCGGGGATATAGCGCTTGTTTCAAACATATTTAATTGTAGTAAAGCTGGGGCAGCTGGGGCAGCCTCAGCTGGAGCGAGTAAATGTCACTGTTCATACGGGTTTTTAAGCTTTTGAAATACGATATTATTACGTATTATGTCTAAGTATGAATACTCAAAAATGTTTAAACAATAAATTCATATAATCCTATATCCATTTATTTACTCCCTCCTTACATGCTATGATTTGCCCGGTTGCTGCCTATAGCCTGTTAAATAAAATGGTTTTCCGGAGGCTTTCTTATCTTTGCCAGCCTCATTAACAAAAAGCATATCCATGCCTGCAGCACCAGAAGAGACAGACAGCATATCAAGTAACGGAATAGGCCTTCGGAATGAGCGTTCGCTACATGCGGCCCTGAAACAGTGGGTTTCGCTGCCTGAAGACAGATTTGAGGTGCCCTTAGATGGTTACGTGATAGACCTCGTACGGGGAGAGCAGCTCATAGAGATCCAAACCCGCAACTTTTCAGCCATTCGTAGTAAGCTAAAATCACTTTTAACACAGCACAAAGTGCACCTGCTACACCCGGTAACATCAGAGAAGTGGGTGGTGCAGGTAGATCCAACAGGGGAAAAAGTTACTTCCCGCCGTAAATCGCCTTATAGAGGATTGCTGACGGATTTGTTTGAGGAATTGGTGCGGATACCGGAGCTAATGGCTCATGAAAACTTCTCGCTGGAGGTGCTTTTTGTTAACGAGGAGGAAGTAAGGTGCCGCGACGGAAAAGGCAGCAAGCATCGCAAGCGGGTGAGCGTGGTAGACAGGCGCCTGCTGGAAGTGGTGCAATCATACAAATTCAGGAATGCAGCGGACATGCTGGCATTTCTTCCGGCTACTGTTCCTCAGCCCTTCTCCAACAAAGATTTGGCTGCCTGTTCACGGCTGCCGCTCCACCGCTGCCGCCAGATAACCTACTGCCTACGCAAAATGGGTGCAGTTACGGTAGTAGGTAAAAACCGGAACGAACTGCTGTTCAGCGCTCGGGCAGCGGGATAAGCTGTTTTCGCCTTTCTCTTTCTTTCAGGGTGTTGCCTTCCTGCTGCCGAAGGACATTTCAGGATAACCTTTGCCTAGCTGCTGCTGTATAAATTACCCACATTATCCTGACGCAACCACTAATCCTATAACTGCTTTCCCTGCCTGCCACGGCGTAAAAAGCAGCTGAGATGGAGGTTATAAGCGGCCATTGAATTGATGGCGCTACACCCTTGCCTGCATCTCCCATTGCTAGAACATGTTCTGCTGCTTTAGCAGAGCGAAACAGCCTATACCTTTAAATTCAACCTATGGAAACAAGTAACGCAGAAAGGCGCAAGAACACCGGGTTCAAAATCTCGAAATCCAAATTCAAGGCAGGTACTGCCAGGCCCCAGGACCTCCACAACTTACCCACGCCCGCAAGACCTGTCGTGGATGCCCGCGATGTGGTAGTGCCGGAGGGATACACCGTGGAGCCTGTAATGGCAGGGCTCTCCTTCCCTACCGATATTGCTTTTGACGATAAAGGAACTGTGTTTGTAAGCGAAGGAGGCAGTTCCTGGCCTACCCGTCCCTACATGCCTGCCCGGGTGATTGCCCTGCACGCAAACGGTGAAACAGAGACGATCAACATGAACGTGCAGGCCGGGCCAAGGGGCATTGCCTGGCGGGACGGGGAACTTTACATGGCCCTGAAAGGCGGCTACCACATGCAAATTGTGAAGTATAACCTGCAGACGGGTGAGCTGAAAGTGCTGATTGACTCCCTCCCCAGCGGTGGCTGGCACGAACCGGGAGGACCCATTTTCGGGAATGACGGCCTGATGTATTTCGGAAACGGCTCTGTATCGCAGCAGGGCGTGGTGCTGCCGGCAGGTTTTACCGTGGACATGGCCAAGCACCCGCTGGCGCATGACGTGCCGGGGCAGGATGTAACCTTGAGCGGAAACAACGTGAGGAGCCGCGACCCGCGCATGCCTTACCCTTACATGGTTGAAACCGGACCCTTCAAACCATTTGGCACCGCCGCAAAAAAAGGAGAAGTAATAAAAGGAGATATTAACTGTAACTCTGCCGTCTGGCGCTCCCGCCCCGATGGCACCGGGATAGAGCTGCTGGCCTGGGGCATCCGAAACCCCTTTGGCATGGCCCTGAATGAGGAGGATGAGCTTTACGTAACAGACAACGATTACGAGGAGAAAGGAGAACGTGCCATCGCCATGGACCCGGACTGCATCTGGCACATCAAAAATGCAAAGCAGCCCTATGGCTCTATCACAACACCAGACTGGTACGGCTTCCCTGACTTCTGCCATGACGGGTTACCTGTAAACCACCCCTCGCACCTGCCGGGAAGAGGCACACCGGCAGAGCTGCTGATGGAAAACCATCCTCCGCTGGCAGGCCCGGCCGCTTTTCTGGAACAGCCGCACTCCTGCATGTGCCGCATGGACTTCTCCAAGTCCGATGCCTTCGGTTTCCGGGGCGAACTTTTTGTAGCCGAATGGGGAAGCATGGCCCCCTTGAACTCTCCACACCCGGAAGACCTTAGCCACGGGTTCAGAGTGATTCGGGTAGATGTGAAAAATGGAACGGCAGAACCCTTTATGCACAATAAAGAAATGGGACCGGCCTCCAAAGTAGGTGGCGGTGGCATCGAGCGCCCTGTCTCAAGCAAGTTCAGCCCGGATGGCAAAAGCCTTTACGTGCTGGATTTCGGTGCCGTACAGGTAACCTCTGGCAACATGCTGGCCTACGCCCACACAGGTGTACTTTGGAAAGTAACTAAAAAGGAAACGAACAATGGATAATACAACACACATGTCCCCCATCCTCATCGAGCTGAATAACGAAACCCGGAGCAAACAGTTGGACAGGGCCGCCACCTGGTTTAACAACGTGCTGCTGACGCAGGCATCTTACCGGAAGTTAGTTGAAGATACAGTTGAGAAAATAGACGAGCCACACATCAAACAATATCTTGCTGAAATTGCGATGCGTGCCGCAACCCACGAAGAGGTGATACGGGGTGAGCTGTTTTCGGCCATAGACCGAACACCGTCCGACACACGCACCTTGCTGGGAACGATGGCCGGTAAAGCGCGTGAGGCCCTGGGCGATATGATAGCGTTAACAGGCGGGGCAAGTGGTCCCTGGCAGGACCTCCACCAGGTATACCTCTCCAACTATAACTCCATGGGCGCGATTGCGGTGGCAGAGCAACTGGGTTTGGCGCTGGGTCTCCCGCAGGTGGCGCATATTACCTTCCAGCTAGTGGCAGATAAATCTACCGACCAGCTCCTCTTACAGGAGTGTGTGCTCGAAATGTGCTCTATGGCAATTCTGTATAATGAGCGGTTTTGAGGTGGAGCAGTCAATGTTTGATAAAAAAAGGCTGTCATTTCGACCAAAGGGAGAAATCTGATATAACTTAGTACTTCAGATTTCTCCCTTTGGTCGAAATGACAGCACAAAAAAAGGAAGCATGCCTTCACCTAGGCAGCATTTGCCTGGAGCGTTCAGCAATTTGAGCAATCTTTTCTGCAATGGCTTCCCACTGCTCCTCCTGCAGCAGGTGCTTGGCCGGGAGTTTCGTTACTTCTTCTAAACCTGCTGCTTCCTTTACTTCCGTGCCATAGCGCTCGTAGCGTAATCCTGGGTCTTCAGCTCCCCAGATGGCCTGTACCGGGTAAGGCACATTCTGAACTGCCTCATAGCACAGTTTCCTGTACTCCTCTGTGCTAGCAAAATTGCGCATTATCTTCAGAAAGGCATCTCCACCATCCTCGCGTTTAAGCAGGTCTACGTATGCGTATATTTCTTCTTTTGGAATAATCTCTGAGTTGGAAACACCTCCGCTAGAAAACATCAGGTTCCAGGTAGTGTGCTGCAGGCCTGCCAGCTCTGCCTCGCCCAGCAAAGGCTTTTCGAAGGGGCGCATGGGCAGTGGCTTCTGAAAGTTTACCACATCCACCCACGTATTCAGTATCGTCAGCGACAGTATCTTCTCCTTGTTTTCAGCCGCCAGGGCAAAACCGATGGGCCCGCCGATGTCGTGCACAACGAGGTGATACTTCTCCAGCCCGAGTTCTTCGGCTGCCCTTGCACAGAAAATGGCGAAACTGGGAAAAGAGTATTCAAAATCTTCCGGGCGTTCTGCCAGGCCTAAACCCGGCAAATCAACAGAAACACCGCGAAAGCCTTTATCGGCTAAAGACCGAAGCACCTTCCGGTACAGAAACGACGAAGTAGGTACGCCATGAATACAAAGGACAGCTTCCCCGCTTCCGTAATCAAGTGCAAAACTCTGCACGTCGCCGACACGGAAGAACTTTCCGGAGGAACGGTGCTGCTCAATTACCTGTTCGACAGTTAAATTATTACTCATACGCAACAAGGTTGGTGAAATTGAATTGTACGCACTCAGCATCAGGAGGATACTTTTCTCCAGGGGATAAGTGGCAGGTGTGGAAAATGGTCGATGTATCTGTCTTCTTTCCCTTCCTAAATGCAAGCGGGTACAACACCAGTCCCAGCGGGACGACCTGTCAATATAATCAGTTTATCCTGATGCTTCTTTAGCTCCGGCGGAGCGACCTGATTAAATTATATGAACAGGTCGCTCCGCCGGAGCTAAACGTGCTTAGAGACTGTCAGGTTAGCTACAGGTCGTCCCGCTGGAACTAATAGGGCTCGTTTATCTTGTACAAATTTCCGCCTTTTGTGCCTTCTTCAAAAGTTAGACTATGGCTGCGTAAGCTTTAGATCTCTGCGCAGTGGCTGGAACTCGCTTTTATTTTTGGTCCAGTAGTCCTGCAGCATTACGGCTTTACGGGTGGCTCTGCTTACTTCTTCCTGCCCATTCTCCAGCTTACGTACTTCTTCCCAGCCTGCAATGTCATAAGGAAAAGCCTTGTGAAAGTATATGCGGAGCACGCGGGGATAACCGGTATAGGCAACGGTGCACATGTTCAGCTTACCTGCTTCAAAGCCCGCTATCGCAGTATGAACTGGCTCAACGGAAACAGTGGCCTCCTGTGCCTCCAGCGGGAAATGGGTCAGGCGCTGGTCGAGCAGGCCTGGTATCAGCTTCATTTTTCCCGTCGGCACTTCTTTAGGGTTCAGGCGGATGAGGTTCCAGATTTCATCTTCGGAGCGGGCATTGATTTGGAGCTGCTGGTCTCCCTCTTTTTCAAAGTAAGAGCGAAGCTCCACCTTATAGCCATCAGCCTGCCGGTTCATCTGCGTATAGGTCTGCCCGCACCACTCCTGCACACTGGCTGCAATTTTTACCGCCGGCACCTTGTCGTACACCGGGGTGAAGGAGGAAAGCATCATCGAGTACGGGTAAATGCCGGTGACGAAGTTCTTGGTCATGTTCAGCTTCAGCACTTTCTGCGCATCCTTTTCATTCTCCTGTGGGTTATCCAGCTTTACCTGTTTGGCGCGGGAAAAATCTTCTGTCACAAAAATAAGCACGGCTTCCCCCTGGCGCTTTTCGCCGTAGCGGTACTGCTCCAGGTCATAAGAACTCAGCTCAGCTTTGCCCTGGCACCAGTATTCTTCAAAGGCCTTAAAGTCTACTTTCCTGTCGCTTTTGTCTGCGTCAGAAGCCCCTAGCGGGCTGCAGGCAGCAACGGAGAAAATCAGCAGGAGGTATGTCAGTAGCGTCATGTTGATCTAGATATTGATGGTTGATGTTTCGCAAGATAAGTTTGCTCCTTATGGGGTTCCAGCGGGACGACCTGTTGATAGATAGCCATTGGTTAGCTTCTCGCATCCCGCAAAGCAGCCTGTATCGCCTGCTTTAGCTCCTGTAGGTTTTTCAGCTGATTTAGCTGCCTGGCATCCAGCAGCACTTCCGGCTCCTTCTCCCCTGTTTGCAACGCCACGAGCGGATAAGCTTTATGAGAAGCCCTGTGCTTCCATTCATTGCGGTAAATAAACTCCACTTCCAGGGGCAGCTGTTGAACATAATCCGCCCACTCCTGCTTCATCGTGAAAGTGCCATAAGTCAGTGCGCACAGGTTGCAGTTGTATGTAGCCGGCGAAATGGCTTTATGCGCAAAATCGGTCAGCTTATTGAAAAGACCCGTTTTGGCATTGTAGACAAACTGCAGTTTTTGGCTCATAGCTTTTCTTCCTTATGCATTTGTCTTCACCTTTGGCACCGACTGCCACACATTCACGGAATCGTTACCAGTGAGGATAGGAATATCCGTAATACGCCCCTGCTCAGGCCCGTTCTCCAGCTTGAGTACGCCTCGCGGGCAGACAGATGCACAGATACCACAGCCCACACAGGAGGCGCGCACTACATTCTGGCCGCGCTGTGCATACCAGCGCACATCTATTCCCATTTCGCAATAAGTAGAGCAGTTGCCGCAGGAAATGCATTGCCCTCCGTTCGTGGTAATCCGAAAGCGTGATTTGAAGCGCTGCACAATACCGATGTAGGCCGCCAGCGGGCACCCGTAGCGGCACCACACGCGGTTACCCATAAACGGGTAAAAGCCCACGCCAATCACGCCGGCAAAGGCGGCACTGATCAGGAAGCCGTACCACTGGTGCACCACCCCAGTCGCATCGCCAAGCAGAGAGAATTCAGCAAAGTAATTGGCAATCGTCATGGCGGTCATCACCACGGCAAACACCAGCACGCTGTGCACCATCCACCGCTCAATTTTCCAGGCCTTCAGCGATTTGGTGGACAGGTGGCGGAAGGGATCGCCAGCCGTTTCAGCCAGTCCCCCGCAGCCGCACACCCAGCTGCAGTACCAGCGCTTGCCATAGAAGTAGCTCATCAGCGGCACTCCTACCACAACCATCAGAATGCCCCATATCAGCATAAACATGCCGATGGCGCCGCTGCTCACCATGTTCTCTACCCGGTATTCGAAAAAGAAGGTATAATCGAGCGGCCAGATATGCTTAAAGTCATTCCAGGGCTTGTTGAACAGCACCAGTATTTCCGGAATCAGAAAGGCGAAGGCCAACTGAAAGAACATAACGGAAGCGGTACGGAGCGTCTGGTACTTATTGCCCCGGTACTTGCGGAACATGCGAACGCCCATCACCAGAATGGCCAGTGTATAAATAAGCCCGTACATAAACCACTTGCTGGCCGGGTTACCGGATAGCGCAACACTGACAGGATCAGCGAGCAATACCCAGTTGGTGATATACTCGCCATACCAATATAGCAACACGTAAAACGCAATCAGGTAAGTACCCAACAGAATACCTAACCATCCCCTCGATTTGAGGGAAGAATGGTACACGCCCTCTTGTTTAAGCCCTCCTGTTTTGTGCCGTGGCGTTGGCAGCACGTACATGAACACTCCCAATGCGCCCGCTACAATTGTAAGCAGCAACAGGAGCAGTTTATTATCCGCTACAAAGCCAATGCTGGCGGCTTTGGTAACTGAAAAGGCATAATCGTCCCAGATAACTTTCTCGTACGCCCCCTCCATCTTCAACCTGTCGTTGTAGGCTCCGAAGTAGTCGTTAAAGTCACTGGCGAAGGAGAAGTTAGTATTATAGGTTTCGCCCATCATAGGCGCCAGCTCCTCCTTCAGAATAGGGTAATGCTCCTCGCTGACGGCTTCCTGTAAAACAGCATCTGTCAGCCGGAACTGGCCCAGAAACAAAAGGGAAGTAAAAAAGACCAGCGCCGCGAAAAAAACACCCAGTCCAATGTATCTTACATAATTCATGGTGCGGATTAACTCCTTAAAAATGAAAAGAGGCTTTTTTTCTTTTTAACCGGCAGCGAGGCCTCAAACTGCTCATTATAGGTCCTGATAATGTCCTGCTGGTACTGCCTGTTGAAAAACTCTCCGTTAAAATCTGCCTTGTCCAGTTTCGTCAGCACCTCTTCTATTGTGCTCCCGTTCCGTAGGGCTTTATCAAAGAAATCGTGCCGCAGCCGCAGGCCAAAAGCATTCACGCCTGTCAACACCTTTGTTTCGGCCTCGAACATCGCTCTAAAACATATTTTGCCCTCCGGGTGTTCCCAGTACAGCATCTGCAAGTCTTCGCCCCAGGTGGCAGGAACCACGCCATAGGTTTGAAACTCTATATCGAGGAACTTAGCGGAGTTAAACCAGGCGCCGGGTTGATAAGTCACCGGCTTTTCGGTAAGGCTGTAGGCTAGCGTTTCACCGTGCATGCGGCCCGTATACCAGGTTTGCTCAACGCTCCTGCGGTGCACGAGGGGTGTCCGGAACTCAGCACAGTCGCCAATGGCGTATACATCCGGTATGTTCGTGGCAAAGTACTCGTCTACCAGAATTCCCCGGTTTGTTTCCAGTGGTGTGCCCTGCAGTAAACTGATGTTTGGGCTCACCCCTACCGCCAGCCCTACAAACTGACAATCAATTCGCTCTCCGGTGGAGGTGATAACGCCACCTGCCTTGCCCGTGCCATCATCCAGCACCTCCTTCAGTTCATGTATCAGTCTCAGGTCGATGTGATGCTCCAGCACATGCCGGCTCACCAGTTGCGCCTCCTCCTTCGGGAGCACATTCCCCCAGAAGTTTTCTTCCCTCACCAGGAAAATGACCGGTATATCGCGGCTACGCAGCATCTCTGCCATCTCAATCCCGATAAGCCCGCCGCCTACCACCACTGCCCGCTGGCATGCAACAGTGCCTGCCTCCATCGCCTCCAGGTCCTGGTAACTGTACAGGCCCTGCACGCCCTGCAGGTCCTGACCTGGCCAACCAAACTTATTCGGAACAGAGCCTGTGGCCAGAATGAGGATATCATAAGAAATAGGGGCATGCTGCTGTAGCTGCAGCGACTTTGCCTCAAAATCAATCTTGGTTACCCAGTCATGTACCAGCTGCAATCGGTTCTTGCCCCAGAAGTAGTCTTCATAGGGTTTGATGTTACTGTACTTCATGTGCCCCATGTAGAGGTACATCAGGGCTGTGCGTGAGAAGAAATGTTCTGTTTCGCCGGAGATGAGGGTGATTTGGGCAGCACTGTCTCTTTTGCGGATATGACGTGCGCAGGTAACGCCTGCAATGCCATTCCCAATGATGACGATGCGGCGTCCTTCGTTGCTGCGCAAACCAGGTTTATTTATCACGGGTGTGGTAATTATTTTTTGGTGCTATCATGCTGTTATGGTAACGGTACACAGAAAAAATGCTGTATCAGCTTTCAGCTATGGGGTTAACCGTCCCTCCTTTCAATTGTTCAAGCGCTGTTGTTTCCATTACCTGCTTTCCGGGTAACGGGAATAAAGATAAAGCTTTTAGTGCGCATTGCGCTGTAGCAGGAGTATCAAAACATTTGTAGCGGCAGAATTAACCGCCCATGTTTGGTTTACAATACAGCTTACAGTAAACTAGCTTTTTCATTTTCTGAATCAGCCTTTGCCGCATATGCTTCAACTACAAAAAATGCACCACATCGCCATCATCTGCTCTGACTATGAGACCTCCAAACACTTTTATACAGCCATACTGGGTTTGGAGGTGATACAGGAAGTGTACCGGGCAGAGCGGACGTCTTATAAACTGGACCTGGCTTTGAATGGGGAGTACGTGCTGGAACTGTTCTCTTTCCCTTCTCCGCCGCAGCGGCCCTCCCGGCCAGAGGCAACCGGTTTGCGCCACCTGGCTTTTGAGGTAGCCGACATTGAGGCCGCTGTAAAAGAACTGCAACAGAATCGCATTACTCCCGAGCCCATTCGTGTGGATGAGCACACCGGCAAGCGCTTTACTTTTTTCGCCGACCCGGACGACTTGCCGCTGGAATTGTACGAAATGTAAAGGCTTTTTTGCAGCAGGACCTTTTTCTCTTGCTCTTCCGTAAGAACCTACAGTATGGAAGAAAACGACTTAGCAAATAATCCGGATTACAAAGCCATTACCATCACTGATATTCATGAAGAGGCACCCGGCGTAAAAACGTTTGTTTTTGGTGCCGACGATGCAAAAGATATATCCTATCAGCCCGGGCAGTACCTCACCTTTGCCCACAAGGGCCACAGCGGGGAAGTACGCCGCTCCTACTCTATCACCTCCACCCCTGCCCTGCAGGAACCGCTGGCCATTGGGGTAAAACGTGTGGAAAACGGCTTTTTCTCCAGAGAGTTAATAGACAAAGCACAGGTAGGGGATAAGTTATATACTATTGGTGCCTCAGGGCTCTTCACACTGCCGGATAACATCAGCGCGTATAAACAGGTCTTCCTGCTCGCAGCGGGGAGTGGCATTACTCCCATCTATTCTTTGCTCAAAACACTGCTCTATGCATACCCTGAGCTGAAGGTGGTGCTTATCTACAGCAACAACAACCCTGAAAAAGCGATTTTCAGAGATGGCCTGCAGCAACTGGCACAGACTTTTCCGGAGCAGCTTCATATCGAGTTTCTCTACAGTATTTCTCCGGATCTGTCCAAGGCCAGGCTCTATAAAGATTTGCTACAGACGCTGTTGCGGCAATATGCGGTAGCACCATACGACCAAATCCTGTTTTACCTCTGCGGCCCCACCACCTATATGCGCATGTGCTTCTATGCGCTGCGGCAGGTAGATGTGCCCAATGACAACATCCGAAGGGAGAATTTCAGCACCACAAAGGTAAAGGTGCCACTCCTGCCACCAGACACAGCCAAGCACCCCATTACGCTGCACTTCAAGGGCCGGGAACATCGCCTGGAGGCACAACACCCCACTACCATTCTACAGGCCGCCAAAAAAGCAGGCATCGCGTTGCCTTACAGTTGCGAAGCCGGTAAGTGTGGCAGCTGCGCCGCCCGCTGCACAAAGGGCCAGGTGTGGATGTCGTATAACGAAGTACTGACAGAGAAGGACCTGGCCAAAGGTCTGATGCTTACCTGTGTGGCTTACCCGGTTGGCGGGGAGGTAGTACTTGAGGTGATGTGAGCTTTTACAACTCAGCTTTGTCATCTCGAACGCTTATGAGAGGCTCTGGGCTTTGATGATAGCAGATCTCTCACTAGTTTCCAAGATGACAGTTGTAGGAACTTTGGTAGGCTTACCTTTACTTTAAGATAGTTTCTATCTGCTCCAGTTCATCAGTACTAAATTTCGTATTCTGTATACTCTTTAAGGAGTCCGACAACTGTGCCGGAGAGCTTGCCCCTATCAGCACAGAGGTAACCCGAGGGTCCTTTAGAAGCCAGGCAATGGCCATTTGTGCCAGCGACTGGTTGCGGCCTTGCGCCAGTTCGTTCAGCTGCCGAATCTGTTCTACTTTCTCGTCTGTAATATCCCTCTCCTGCAAGTGCCCGTGTGCTTTTGCAGCCCTGGAACCTTCCGGAATGCCTTTCAGGTATTTGTTTGTCAGGAGGCCCTGCGCCAGCGGCGAGAACGGTATACAGCCTACTCCCTCCTCCTGGAGCAGGTCCAGCAATCCCTCCTCTACCCAGCGCACAAACATGGAATATTTTGGCTGATGGATGAGGCAGGGCGTGCCCAACTCACGGAGCATTTGAATGGCTCTTGCGGCTTCTGCTGGCTTGTAGTTGGAAATACCAACATAAAGAGCCTTCCCCTGTCGTACAACCAGATCCAGTGCACCCATGGTTTCTTCTAAAGGCGTTTCAGGGTCCGGGCGGTGGTGGTAGAATATATCCACGTAGTCCAGGTTCATGCGCTTCAGGCTCTGGTCCAGGCTGGACACCAGGTATTTTTTTGACCCCCAGTCGCCGTAAGGGCCAGGCCACATGTCGTAGCCGGCTTTGGTCGAGATGATCAACTCATCGCGGTAGCTGCGGAAGTCCGTCTGCAGAATTCGGCCGAAGTTCTCTTCTGCAGAACCGTATGGAGGACCATAGTTATTGGCGAGGTCAAAGTGCGTGACTCCGGCATCGAAGGCATCGCGGAGCATTTGGCGAGCATTCTCCAGCACATCTACATGCCCGAAGTTATGCCACAGGCCCAGCGACAAGGCAGGCAGCCTGATACCACTCCTGCCACAGCGGCGGTATTCCATTGTATTGTATCGCTCCGGATTCGGGGTATAAGTCATTTTGATAGTTGAGTTTGGTAGGGGATATAGAATTGAAGGCTGTCTGCCAGCGCACCTTTTTAGAAGCTCTCTGGTTGAAATACTCTTTTACGTTTGTAATAGGTGCTGGCTGCTTCTTAAGCTGGCTCAGGCGTTAAAAACAAATAATCGTAATGCACCAGGGGTTTCTGGTTTGCCAGCCCCATGCGCTCCTGGGCTTTGTCTGAGCCGTATTCCGCAATTCCCAGGCCGATGGGTTTTTCCTGTTCATCCAGCAGCTTGATGATATCGCCCTTCTGAAAATCACCGATGATTTGAATCACGCCCACCGGCAGCAGACTGGTCGCTTTAGAGGAGGTCAGGGCCGCACGGGCTCCTTCGTTTACCAGCACTTTGCCCTTGGCTGATTGCTCGGAGTGTGCAATCCATTTTTTCTTGCCAGAAGCAGTTTTCTTTGGTATAAAGCGGGTGTTCACCACCTCCTCGTTTAGCACTTTAGGCAGGATGTTCTCCGTTTTGCCGTTAGCAATATGCACAGCAATGCCCAGTTGCGCTACTTTCTGGGCCATATGGCATTTCGTTATCATGCCACCACGGCCAAACTGCGACCGCTGCGTGGTGACAAAAGAGGCAAAACTCGTGGCACTGGAGGCGATTTCTTGGATTACTTCAGAAGTTTCATCTTTCGGGTCGCCGTTGTAGATGCCGTTTACATTGCTGAGGATAATCAGGGCATCGGCATCGAGCATAGACGCAATCAGGCCCGCCAGCTCATCGTTATCAGTAAACATCAGCTCCGTTACAGATATCACGTCATTCTCATTTACAATAGGAATAACGTTATTCTGCAGCAGTATTTTAAAGCAACTCTGCATATTCAGGTAATGCAGGCGGTCGCGGAAGTCTTCTTTTGTAACCAATACCTGCGCACAGATAAGTTCAAAACGGCTGAACAGTTCAGAGTACGTGTTGATAAGCTTTACCTGACCGATAGACGCCAGCAACTGGCGTGTGGCGACTGCATCGGCTTTTTCAGATACTTTCATCAGGCTTCTTCCCGATGCCACTGCGCCAGAGGACACGACAATCACTTCTTTGCCCTGGCTTTTTATCCGGGCCACCTGCTCTACCAGGTGCTGCATCCGCGCCAGGTCCGGCATCCCATTATCCTGCGTCAGTACGTTTGAGCCAATCTTTACTACTATCCGGTTATAGTTTAGCGCCATGTTTTTGTAAGCGTTATATCGTATTTAGATTTCATTTTACAGACCATTGGAAAAAGCCCGTTTAAGATAAATCTTGATTGTTTATACTTCTAAGACTGCTTCAGAAAAATCTTCTGGTGAAGATGTAAGCCTGATTAAATCCTTTCTTAATCCCAGCGGAACGTCCTGTAGATAGAATTCAATTTTAAACCGTTATAGCTCCAGAGGAGCGTCTTGTTAAAAATGTTTTTACAGGACGCTCCGCAAGAGCTAAGGGTACTAACTAACCATCAGGCTATCAACAGGACGTCCCGCTGGGACTTTTGCCTGACTTTAGCCAAAGACACAAAGGCTCACTTCCACAAACTCGCTGCGCCAATCAAGGCGGCTTCCTCCCCTAACTCCGCCTGCTTTATAGGTACTATAACACCCTGCATCGTTAGTGTTTGCCGCAGGGCAGGATAAAACAGCCCCAGTGCCTGCGCAATGTTACCGCCTATCACCACCACCTCAGGACTTTCTCTCTCCATATAAGGAACAAGGAACTCTCCCAGGTGCTGCCCGAATTCATTAAATATAGTCTGTACCCGCTCATCTGAGGACAGTAAACTGACCAGGCTTTTCACATTGCTTACTTCCTTACCAGAGAGCGTGTGGTAACGCTTTGTAAACCACCGGGCGCAAAGGTAATCCTCGGCTATGCCCTCTTTGTATGGAGAGCGCCAGAGTGCAGCATCCCTGGCCATTCCACCGTGGTAAAAAGCTGATCCCAGGCCGGTGCCCAATGTCAGGCCGATGGCGCGGCCCGCTCCTTTTGCGGCACCACCAAAAACCTCGCCTTGTAAAAAGCAGGCGGCATCGTTCATGAATTTAAAATGTGCCGGGGGCATTTTCAGCGCATCAGCCAGAAGCTTCCTCACATTCAGGCCGTAGAGTGCATCGTACTTGTCCTGGTTTTGCATCAGGGAGATTCCTTCCTCATAATCGAAGGGCCCGGGCATGGCAATGCCAATATGCACGTTCTCCCTGGTATCTTCTTTCGCAGCATGCACAATTGCCTGTGCCCAGCTACTGATGATTTCCTGCTCTTTTCCCTTCGCATTCACTTGTTCCCGAACCAGGGTATCGGCAAGCAAGGCACCTGCCTTCATATCAACAAGTGCTGCCGTAATATGCGTGCCCCCAATGTCAACACCCACTGTCCTGTAGTCAGCCATGGTTCCTCTCTTCGCTAATGAAGTATGTTTGATGCTTGTGAAGCGTTAAAGATACACCCACAGCAGCACCTATAAAAGCAAAGCACCATATTAACAGCGCTGTCGCCCCGGCTTGCCTTTTAAGCTGGTTTTATAGCTCAGGCGCTTGTCTGCTCCCGGCATTTAGAGCTGAAATGTGTAACTTTGGGAACGGCGGCTATAGAAGCTGCTCTAACCACATAAAACCACTACAATGAGCGCAGAAGTACGCAACCTCGAGCCTAAAGCACTTTGGGAGAATTTTGCTGACTTAAATGCTGTACCACGCCCCTCCAAAAAAGAGGCGCGCGTGATTCAGTTTATCAAGGACTTTGGCCAGCGCCTTGGCCTGGAGACTTACGAAGACGAAACCGGCAACGTCATCATAAAGAAGCCTGCCACACCAGGCATGGAACACCTGCAGACGGTAGCCATGCAAAGCCACCTGGACATGGTGCACCAGAAAAATGCAGATACAGATTTCGATTTCGATACACAGGGAATAGACATGTATGTGGAGGGCGACTGGGTGAAAGCCAGAGGCACGACCCTGGGGGCAGACAACGGCATTGGAGTGGCTACCATCATGGCTGTGCTTGCTTCCAAAGACATTCAGCACCCCGCTATTGAAGCACTTTTCACGGTAGACGAAGAAACAGGCATGACAGGTGCCTTGGGCATGAAAGGCGGCTTACTAGACGCCGGCATTCTGCTGAACCTGGACACTGAAGACGACCGCGAACTAACCATCGGCTGCGCAGGCGGGGTAGACATTACTGCCACCGGAACCTACTCCCAGGAAGCTGCTCCCGGAGGCATGGCAGGATACAAACTCCGTATAAAAGGCCTCACGGGCGGCCACTCCGGCATGGACATCATCCTGGGCCGGGGCAATGCAAATAAGCTGATGAACCGCTTGCTGTACTTGGCTACCACGAAATTTGATGTGCGTATCGGCACCATTGACGGCGGAGGCCTCCGTAATGCCATACCACGCGAATCTGTTGCCACCGTAGCCTTAGCCGAGGCTCAAAAAGCCGCTTTCGAGGCATTTGTGCAGGAGCAGGCAACGGTACTACAGCAGGAGTACAAAACTACTGATCCGAAGCTGCAGGTATTGATCGAAGCTGCAGAAGTTCCGGCCCAGGTTGTGAACAAAGATGCTGCAGGCAAATTATTACGCGCTATTTACGCCTGCCCGAACGGCATTTACCGCATGAGCCCGGACATCAAAGGCCTGGTGCAGACATCAAATAACGTAGCCCGTGTGGTGGTGCAGGATGGCAGCTATACCGTGCTCTGCCTCACCCGCAGTTCCGTGGATAGCGAGAAAGAAGACCTGGCGCAGGCAATACAAAGCGCCCTGGAACTGGCAGGCGCTTCTGTTGAGTTGAGCGGCTCCTACCCTGGCTGGACGCCGAAACCGGATGCCGCTATCATACAACTCATGCGTGACCTGTACCGTGAAAAGTTTGCCGGAGAACCGGATGTAAACGCCTGTCATGCCGGTTTGGAGTGCGGCATACTGGGTGCAAACTATCCGGGCATGGAAATGATCTCCTTCGGCCCCAACATCCGCGGTGCCCACTCCCCTGACGAGAAAGTACAGATAAGCTCGGTGCAGAAGTACTGGGATTTCCTGCTCGCCACGCTGCAGCGCATACCGGAGAAAGCCTAGCCTCTCTAACTTATAAGTAAAAGTAAACGCCGCTCTGGTAACCCGGAGCGGCGTTTGTATTCTTTATATAGATGAAAATTCATGCCCAGGGCTGTGTCTTTCAGCCAGGCAACCGGTAAATCAGCTTCTGCTCTGGTAGTTGTACATCATTTCATAGTACTGATGCGCCATGCGGTCTGAGTCGAAGGCGGGTACTACGTCCCGCATACTCTGCTTCACGATACGCAGCCAACGGTCGCGGTCACGGTAATACATCGGCACCACCTGTTGCTCCAGTATGCGCATCATGTTGCTGTAGTCTTCCTCGTCCTGCATTTCGTCTGGCAAAGAGGTATCTACAATGGGCAGCACAAAGCTGTTTTCACCATGGCGGGCAAACTCCGGCAACCAGCCATCCTGCACCGAAAAATTAATGGCGCCGTTCATAGCGGCTGTCATGCCACTGGTACCCGAAGCCTCTCTTGGGCGGCGTGGTGTATTCAGCCACACATCAGCGCCATGTTTCAGCTTACGCGATAATGCCAGCTCATACCCTGTCAGCACGGCTACGTTGTCCTGCTTCTGGGAGATGTATACCAGTTTATTGAACGTGCTCACCGCATTGTGGTCAAACGGGTAAGGCTTGCCGGCCCAGATAACCTGTACAGGCATATCGTGTTTATTCACCAGCCGCAGGAAGCGGTCCATGTCCCGCACCAGCAGGTCAGCGCGTTTGTAGGCGGCAAACCTTCGGGCCCAGACAATCGTCAGCACATCCGGTTTAAAAATTTTGCCTGTCTGATCCGCCACG
This sequence comes from Pontibacter brevis, assembly GCF_054779655.1. Classification (NCBI taxonomy): domain Bacteria; kingdom Pseudomonadati; phylum Bacteroidota; class Cytophagia; order Cytophagales; family Hymenobacteraceae; genus Pontibacter; species Pontibacter brevis. The sequence continues at coordinate 21,894 of NZ_BAAGXV010000087.1, read as the reverse complement.
ATTTCGAAGAGCTTCCGCTTCATCTCCTCCTTGCGCCGCTGCATGGTCATATCCTTGTCCCGCTCCTGTGCTTCCCACAGCTGCTTGTCCATCCAGAACGGCACATTCTGCGCGTTCGTAATCGACTTGATTTCGCATACGCCTTCGTTGCCATACCACATATCCCGGGCTACCTCCCCATGCAGTTGCGAAACCCCATTGGCAACTTTAGACAGGCGCAGGGCCACCAGCGTGTGGTTAAACATGTGCCCGCTCGTACTGGTCAGCTCGCGTGCCTCATCCAGCGACAAGCCGTTAAAAAAGCTCATGCTGTGCAGCATCTGGATGTCATGTTCCTCGTTTCCTGCTTTTTCAGGGGTGTGCGTGGTGAATACCATCCGGCGGCGCACCTCCTCTTTCAGGCCATACTCCTGGTACAGGTGGAACGCCAGCGGAAGCGCGTGCCCCTCGTTCATGTGGTAGATCTCGGCACCTCCCAGGGCCTCCACCACTTTGGCTCCGCCAATGCCCAGCACAATACTTTGCGCAATACGGGCATTGGGTTCCGGGTCATACAAACGGTTCGTGATGGTGCGGGCCAGGTGGTCATTTTCAGGCACGTCTGTTGTCAGGAAATAAATAGGGGCAGTTCCGAAAACCTCCGGCTTCAGCACCATCGCCTTCACCAGCACCGGGTGGTTGTTTACCACAACCCGCACCGTAATGCCGCTGTCCTCCAGAAAACTGTAGAACTTTTGCATAAAGTGCGGCCGCATACTCTGGTCTTCGTTTCGCTCCTGGTCATAGTAGCCGTACTTCCAGAGCATACCGATGCCTACCAGGTTCTGGCGCAGGTCAAAGGCGCTGCGCATATGAGAACCGGCCAGAAAGCCCAAGCCACCGGAATATATTTTAAGTGATTGGTGAATAGCGTACTCCATGCAGAAGTAGGCAACACGACGGGCATATTTATCATTTGTATCATAGGGATGATACCACCTGCTGTATGTTGTAGGCATAAGATGCGTCTCGTTAAGTTTAGAAGCGACTCTTTGCATTCCTGAAGGCTTATGGCCGCTCTGACAATTCCTCCTGTTAAATTAAGTGTTTGTATCGATGCTTAGTAAGTATAAATCCTTGAAAAGCATGAAGTATGTTCTACGGTATTCCAAAAGCGAAAGGTTAGAATAGACTTCAACCAATGCAAATATCTCATCCTCAAAAGCTTTTCCTGATACGTAACGACAGCCGGAACTTGTTTTCTGCAGGTTAGAAAAAATATAGACAAATTTGGTTCTGTAAATTATGAACTAATAAAACAAACCTATACCTTTGCTGCGTTCTTCATATCTAAAAAAACACATTATGGCACTAAGCGAACAACAAAGAGAACTGATAGAACAGCTTGGCATCTACCATGAAAACAATGGCTTCCAGCCTGCTGTAGCGCGTGTTGTGGGTCTTTTGCTGGTATCTGATAAGCCCGAATTATCTTTTGATGAAATTTCTGAAACCCTCGGAATCAGCAAAAGCGCCACAAGTAATGCGCTGAACATGCTGCTCAACACGGGACATATAGAATACACCACCTTTCCGGGTGACAGGAAACGGTATTTCAAAATAAGATCAGCCAACTGGCAGGATACCTTTTCTAAAAAAATGGAAGAACTGGGTACACTCAACAACCTGCTGAAGCGTGTGCTCGAAGTCAGGAAAAGAGAAAACCCGGTTTACGACATCAAGCTCAGGGACTTTATCGGCTTTCTGGACTACCTGAAACAGCAATTGCCTGCGCTGATAGCGCAGTGGGAAGCGGAGAAAAAAGTAAAGAGCAAAGACTGATTTTTTTTAGCAGTTTAGTTCAGTAATTTCTGAACTAACCATAAATTTTTAAACAAATAAAACCAATACAGTGATAAAGAAATATTTAGCAATCGGACTGCTGCTAACCTGGATGGCACCTGCCTTTGCGCAGGGACCGGGCGCGGGTCAGGTGAAGGCACTGACGCTGCAGGAAAGCCTGCAGTATGCCCTGAGCAATAACCAGGATGTCAAAAAAGCAAGCTATGACGAGCAGATTGCCGGGCAGCTAATACGCGAGACAAAAAGCGAGGGCCTGCCGCAGGTATCAACTCAGGGCGGGCTGGACTATTTCCCGGCATTGCCAACGCAAATCCTTCCGGGAGAACTGGCAGGCCAGCCAGGCACGGACATTCCGGTGCAGTTTGGTAAAGACTACAACGTGAAGGGGAATGTGCAGATACAGCAGTTGCTCTTCAACCAGTCTTACTTTGTAGGCCTTCAGGCTGCCAAAATCACGCAGGACCTGTACCGCCTCAGAAAAGAAATGGTGGAGGAAGACCTGATCTATAACATCGGTGCCGCTTACCTGCAGGCACTGCAAACAAAAGAGCAGTTTAACACCATTGAAGCAAACCTGGAAAGGCTGACGCAGCTGGAGAAAATTATGCAGCTGCAGTACGAGAATGACTTGGTGAAAAAGGTGGATGTGAACCGCATTCAGGTAAGCAGAATTAACCTGCAGACCCAGCAGCAAAGCCTGCGCACAGCGTTTGAGCAGCAGAAAAACTTTCTGAAGTTCTTTATCGGTATGCCGCTGGAGCAGGAAATCGCGCTGCAGGATGCCACTATCTCACTTGAGAAAGTTGTGCCAGGCACAATAGATGCGGCCACAGCTGCCACAAACAAGACACAGTTCCAGTTGCTGAACACACAGAAGCAACTGACCAGCCTGCAGGAGAAAAACATCAAGGCTGGCTACTACCCTACATTGGCTGCATACGGGCAGTACGGTTACCAGACGCAGCGCAACGAGCTGTTCAGCAGCAGCATTCCTTTCTTTAAAACATCAGTAGTTGGCTTGCAGCTTAATGTTCCGATTTTTGACGGTTTTAAAAAGGATGCGCAGGCCAAGCAGGTGCAACTAGAGAAGAAGAAGATTGACGAGGACCTGAGCAAGTTTACAACCAACACAGCTGCTACGCTAACCAACGCCATCAGCCAACTGGAAAACAGCCAGTCCGCTATTCAGGCACAGGAGAAAAACGTGACGCTGGCGCAGGATGTGTACAACACTACCAACCAGCTTTACAAAGAAGCACTTGCCCCGCTCACAGACCTGCTGGAGGCAGAGGTGCAGCTCAGGGAGGCGAGAACTAACCTGAACAACGAGGTACTGAAATTTAAAATTGCCCAACTGAATTACCTGCAGGCAACAGGAGAGTTAGAAACACTAATCAAATAGAGTCAAAAAAATAAAGATGAAAAAGGTAATTTATATTCTGGTCGTTATCCTGGTTTTAGGTGCTATCGGCTTTAAGCTGATGAGTAACAAAGAACAAATGGCAGCAAAGGCAGCAGTAGCCGACATCAAAAGCGAAGCTATACCAGTTGCTGTTACGGAAGTGAAGTCTGCTAAAATAGACAAGTCCTTTACCGCACAGGGTAACTTCGCTCCTATCCAGAGCCTGACGCTATTGTCAGAAACCCAGGGCCAGGTGCAGCGTGTGCTGAAGCGCAAGGGAGATAACGTAAAGGCAGGCCAGCTGCTGGTGCAGGTAGAAAGCAACACCATGGCTGCTGACTTAGCCACTGCACAGACAAACGCCGAGAAAGCAAAAAGAGACCTGGAGCGTTTCGAGAACCTGGCTGCCGGCGAGGCCATCACCAAAAGACAACTGGAGGATGCCCGTTTAGCCGTGAAGTCTACAGAAGCACAACTGGTAGCTGCCCGCCACCGCCTGAACAAAACACGCATCACGGCTCCTATCAGCGGCGAAATCAACGAGATTTATGTGGAAGTCGGTTCTTTCCTGAATCCTGGAACTAAGCTGTATGACATCGTGAACGTGGACAAGCTGAAGCTGAAAGTAAAAGTGTCTGAAAGCGAAGTGCTGCTGGTACAGAAAGGCGCAAAAGTAAAAGTGAAGGCAGATGCCGGCTCCGGACAGGAATACGAAGGAACCGTGACGGCAGTAGCTGCCCAGGCAGACCCAACCCTGAAGTTTGATGTGGAAGTGGAAGTGCAGAACGCTGCTAACAACAACCTGAGAGCCGGTATGTACGGCACAGCATTCTTTGAGGCAGCCGAACAGCGCGAAGCGCTTTTATTACCTCGCCAGGCAATTGTAGGCAGCATCCAGAACCCAAGTGTTTATGTGGTAAAAGATGGTGCAGCTAACCTGCGCCAGGTAAGAGTGGGCACGGTAACGCAGGACCAGGTAGAGATACTGGAAGGTGTGCAGCCAGGTGAGCAGATCGTACAAAGCGGTCAAATCAACCTGCGCGAAGGCATGAAAGTGTCCGTGCTTTAAGAACTGTCAAATTTCTTTAAACAGAATTTAGAAAATGAACATAACGAAATTATCCATACAGCGGTCTTCCCTGGTGGTGGTGGTTTTTACCGTCCTCACACTGCTCGGGGTTGTCAGCTACCAATCGCTCAACTACGAGCTGCTTCCTAAGTTCAGCCCTCCCGTACTCACCATTAGTACCATCTACCCGGGTGCATCGCCTAACGAGGTAGAGAACTCGGTGACGAAGGAGATTGAAGATGCACTGTCCTCGCTGGAGAACGTGAAGGAAATGAAAAGTACCTCCCTCGAGAGCTTTTCTATCGTTACGATCCAGCTGAACCAGGGCACTGATGTAGACCTGAGTCTGCAGGATGCACAGCGTAAAATCAACACCATCTTGTCTAAATTGCCGGAAAACGCAGATGCGCCAACACTGAACAAATTCGACTTCGACGACCTGCCGATTATCAAGATGGGTGCCACGGCGAACATGTCGCCGACAGAATTCTATGACCTGATTGACAAAAAGATCAAGCCGGAGCTGTCGCGTGTGCCAGGTATGGCGGCTATCAAGATTCTGGGTGGCCAGGAGCGTGAGATTAAGGTGAACATTGATGCAAACAAGCTGGAGGCTTATAACTTGTCTATCCTGCAGGTGCAGCAGAAAATCCGCAACTCAAACCTCGACTTCCCTACTGGTAAGATAAAGCAGGAAAGCGGGCAGACACAGATTCGTCTGGCAGGTAAATTCGAGTCGCTGGACCAGCTGCGCAGCCTGATCATCCGCGAAGACCAGAACGGAATCGTTCGCCTGGGTGACGTAGCAGAAGTACAGGACACCCAGAAAGACACCGAAGTACTGACCCGCGTTAACTCTAACCCATCGGTGGGTATCACCATCCAGAAGCAGTCGGATGCCAACGCAGTGGAAGTAAGCCGCCTGACGAAAGAGGCGCTTGCCAAACTGGAGCAAACGTATGCTGCCCAAGGTTTGAACTTCAACATTGCCAACGACTCTTCTGACTTTACACTGGAAGCTGCTGACTCAGTGATGCACGACCTGGTGATTGCGGTGATCCTGGTGGCTGTGGTGATGCTGCTTTTCCTGCACTCGCTGCGCAACGCCGTGATTGTAATGATCTCTATTCCGGCATCCCTGGTGGCTACGTTTATCGCGATGTACCTGCTGGGCTACTCGCTGAACCTGATGTCCCTGCTGGCGCTTTCGCTGGTGGTAGGTATTCTGGTGGACGACGCCATTGTGGTAATCGAGAACATTCACCGCCACATGGAAATGGGTAAAAGGCCGGCACAGGCTGCTTACGACGGAATCCGTGAGATCATGGCGACAGTTACTTCTATCACACTTGTAATTGTGGTGGTATTCATCCCAATCGCGCTGTCCTCTGGTCTGGTGTCAGACATTCTGCGCCAGTTTGCCGTGGTGGTAGCCATAGCGACCATGATATCACTCTTTGTGGCTTTTACCCTGATTCCGCTGCTGGCCAGCCGTTTCTCACGCCTGGAGCATGTTTCAAACAAGAATGCTTTCGGCAGGTTTATTCTGGCCTTCGAGCGCTTCCTGGACCGCATCATCGACGGCTTTACAGCTGCCTTGCAGTGGGCGTTCGGTCATAAGTTCATCACATTGGCCGCGACACTGTTACTGCTGGTTGCTTCGTTTGCGCTGGTGCCGTTCGGCTTTATCGGTTCTGAGTTTATACCTGCCGGTGACCGCGGGGAAGTAAGCTTACAGCTGGAGCTGCCTAAGAACGCGACCGTAGAGCAGACTAACTTTGCCACCAGACAGGTAGAAGAATACCTGAGCGGTATTCCTGAAGTTGCAAAAGTGTTTACGACAGTAGGTACTACTACATCGGCGCAGGCTGGCCAGAACACCGCTTACAAATCAGATGTGTCGGTTACGCTGGTAGATGTGAAGGAGCGTAGCTTCAGCACAGACGAGTTTAGCCGCCAGGCCAAAGCAGATATCGAAAGCAGGCTACCTGATGTGGAAGTAACACCGATACCTGTCGGACTGGTAGGTAACTCAGCGGCTCCAATCCAGATCATTATTTCTGGTTCAGACCTTGACTCGGTATTAGCTTTCTCACAGCAAGTATTGGCGACTACAGAAAGCGTGGATGGTACGGTAGACGTGGAGACTTCTGTTGAAGGCGGTAACCCGGAGATTGAAGTGGTAGTGGACCGCGATAAGATGGCCAATGTTGGTTTGTCGCTGGAAAATGTAGGTGCAAGCATGCAGCTGGCTTTCAGTGGTAACTCCGATATTACCTTCCGTTCCGGTACCGAAGACTACGACATCAACATCCGCCTGGATGAGTTCGACCGCCGCAGTGTAACCGATATCGGTAACCTGTCATTAGTGAACAACACAGGGCAACTGGTACGCCTTTCGCAGTTCGCAGACATCAGGCAGTCTACCGGCCCCTCGCAGCTGGAGCGTTACAACCGTGTCACTTCCGTAACCGTGAGCTCGCAGGTAATTGGCCGTCCGTCTGGTACAGTAGGTGCTGATATAGAAGCGAAGATGGCAGAAATTAACATGCCGGATGGTGTGAGTGTGGAGATGGGCGGTAACCTGAAGAACCAGAGCGAAGGTTTCGGTACACTGGGTATTGCCTTGCTGGCCTCCATCATCTTCGTGTACCTGATTATGGTGGCACTTTACGATTCCTACGTGTATCCGCTGGTGGTACTGTTCTCCATACCGCTGGCTATCATCGGTGCCTTGCTAGCCCTGGCGCTGGCTGCCCAGTCGCTGAGTATCTTCTCTATCCTGGGTATTATCATGATGATTGGCCTGGTTGCCAAGAACGCCATCATGGTGGTGGACTTCACCAACAACCTGAAAGCAGAAGGCGTGGAAGTGAAAGAGGCCTTGATAGAAGCGGTGAGAATCCGTTTCCGCCCTATCCTGATGACGACGCTGGCCATGGTGATTGGTATGTTGCCGATTGCCCTGGCAGGTGGCTCCGTGGCTGCCACTAAAAACGGCCTGGCCTGGGCCCTGATTGGTGGTCTGAGTTCCTCTATGTTCCTGACACTGATTGTGGTGCCGATTATCTACTACGGCTTCGACCGCATACTGGCGAAGTTTGGCATGGATAAGAAAACCGTGATTGTGCTCGAAGACAAAACATTGGAAGAGCTGGAGCACGAGACAGCGCTGCTCGAAGAACAGAAAATGGCACATGCTTAAGACACTGCCTGTAAAATAATGCATACCCTCCTTCTGTACCCTGGCCTGCCTGTCCGCAGGAGAAGCAAGCCCGGTATGGAAGGGGAATTATGAAACATGCAGGAGGCAAATTAATTTTTCAAGTAGAACGATGATGATGCATGTATTAAGTAATTCCATCACACGCGATACAATTCAGAATGATGTATCGAAAATAATTGGCAGGTTAAAGCATATTAACCCTGTCGATCTATCCAGTAACAGGGGTTTGTGGGAATATAATATAGACATTGTAGATGTGGTCGATATCATACTGGCCGTCGAGAAGAAATACAATATCACTATCCCGGATGAAGTACCTGTTTATTCGATAGATGATTTTGTGGCATACATAGAGCTTTCTTTATCTAAACTAAAAAAACAACAAATACCTTCGGAGACATCAAACGCCTGTTCCATATATTTTACATAATGGGTGATTTATGCTTCAGTACCTACCTCATTACAGCAACACTATCCAGTAAAAAAGTTTTCCTACTTCTTTCTTAACTCAAACCATGAAGGTCCGCATTATTCTTTTATGTGGTGTATTATTATTTCCAGCGCTATCAGACGCTGTTGCACAGAAAAAAAATGTAGTCAGCAGGTACATCAACAGTCTTATAAATGACACAAGCCACGTGTCGCAACCACAGTTCCTCAACTACCCCACCCTGGCCTACTCGCCGGAAACAAGCCTGGAAGTCGGTCTCAGCAGCCTCTATGTCTATTATGCTAAAAAAGACACTGCTAACCGCCTGAGCGAAATAAACGGCTTCACCTTTTATACACTGGAGCACCAGTACGGTATCTGGTTTGACCATGCCCTTTACTCCGACAAAAACAAGTGGTTTTCCTTGGGGCGTCTCCGTTTCCAGAGTTTCCCCCTGCTCTACCACGGCATTGGCCCAGACTCACCAGATGAATACCTGGCACTTGTAGAAGCGAATCAGTTACAGGTAAAAGAACGGGTAATGCACAGGGTTCGCCCCAACCTGTACATAGGGGCCGAACTTGATTTCCAGCGGCTGAGCGCAGTGGAGTTTAAATCTGCTTCAGACGTGCCAGTAGCAGAACCCACAGGGAGCAGGGGCTCTACCAATTTGGGGCTGGGCATGGGCATTATTTACGATAACCGGCATAATGTACTGAATGTGCGGGAAGGCTTGTTTTCGGAACTGGCGTTCATCAGCTACGACAGGCTTTGGGGCAGCGACTTTAACTTTACCTCTATCGTTTCAGACAGTAGAATTTACAAGCCCATGGGAAAAAGCAATGTGCTCGCGGCCCAACTGCTGGGGCAGTTCAATGTAGGCGATGTACCTTTCAACCAAATGGCTTTGCTGGGTGGCGAAAGCATCATGTGCGGCTATTACCTGGGACGTTTTCGCGACAATAACCAGTTAGCCGCTCAGGTGGAATATCGCTTTTTACCCCTGCCTTTTTCTTTTTCTAAAAGAATCGGAGCAGCAGTATTTGCCAGCACGGGCACAGTTTTCCCGGATTTCCAAAACCTGGATGCCCGTGACCTGAAGGTAGCGGGAGGCGGTGGCCTGCGCTACCTGCTGTTCCCCAAGAAGGACATTTTCACCCGTGCTGATGTAGCTTTTACCAGAGAGGGACCCGGCTTTTACATCTTTATCGGGGAATCTTTCTGATACCACCTGACCAGAGCATGCATCCTGAAATACCGTGCTATTTACAGCAGTCATGAAAAGGGGATGGCCTGCAGTATATCTGCAGGCCATCCCCTTTTCATGACTATTTTACTTATACCTCCAGAACATAAAACGGAGGATCATATCCCTCGTGCACCAGGATGGGTTTGGAGACATTGAAGACTTTAACTCCCTTGCTGGTTTCGCCTTCTAAAGTACCAATGTGCGCATGCCCGTGAAAAGCGGCCACCACACCACGGCGGTTCAGCGGCTCCGCGAGCCGGGATGAACCCAGGAACGGGAAAATCTGCTCCGGCTCCCCTACCACGGTTGCCCTGATGGGGGAATAATGCAGCACCGCAATCTTCTTGATGTCTGCGTAATCGCTATCTAGGCGGGCCAATGCTCCGTCCAGCTTCAGTTGCTCGTCCACGGCTTCCTGCACAAAGCTCTTTATCATCGGCTCTCCGAACATGCCCAGCATGCCTTTGTCGAAGCCACCGCCAAAGCCTTTGACACCGGCAAAGCCTACATCACCAAATACCACACTGTCACCGTCCAGCAAATTTACGTTGGCGTTAATAAGTGTTTTACGTATGGCACTCTCGTTTTCCCGCTCATAATCGTGGTTTCCGAGCACGGCCACCACGGGTATGCTGCAGGACCTCAGTTCTTCGGCCAGTACCTCTGCTTCTTCTACTCGGCCTGTATCGGTCAGGTCGCCGCAGAGCAAAAGCACATCTGCCTTCTCTGACACCTGCGTAAAAAACTCCTTTAACTTCCCGCTGTCCGTCTCCCGGACATGTATATCTCCAACTGCTGCAATTCTGGTTTTGTTCTTCTTTTTGTCTGTCATTCCTTAAACTGATCTGATGGTTACTACCTTATAGTCCCATTCGGTCACATCGGTTGCATATTGGGTCTGATCGATAAGTGGGCCGCGGCAAATCTTCTCCTTTGGAGGCGGCATATCAAACTGCTCTCTCGCCCGCACCAGTAACTCATCAAATAACCACTTCGGGATGATATCGCGCTCCGAGGGGTAAACAAACTGGAAGGAAAGGAACTGCGCCAGCAGCAACTGCCAGTGCACCTCTATGTGCTGCCACAGCCATTTCCAGTCGAGGTTCTGGCCATAGCGAAGTATAATATGGTTGATGTCGCCGCCGTCGTAGCGCTCGCGGTTCTGCACGTAGAGCTTCGACCAGATGAGTGCCTCGGCAGGGATAACACGCACCTGTATGCCCAGCAACTCGCTCTGCACCGACCGCTCAAACCAACCGTCATCTACATGGCAGTGATTACCAGGATTATTGAAGATGATATCCATAAAATGGTCCCCTTTGATGGCCTTGGCCAGCCAGCGGGCATCTGTCAACTCTGTCTCGTAACCGTTATCGTTGAAGTGTTTCAATATGCGCGGAGTGTCCCCGGACTTACAGAAGATATCCAGGTCCTTTGTATCACGCATCAAATCCGTATACAGGCGTAGGGCAAAGCCTCCGCCCACCAAAAAGTCCGCATTGCTCTCTGTCAGCAGGGTAAGGGCCTCCTTATAAAAGTCGTGGGCCGCCTGACGTTGCAAGCCATCATTAATCTCTATTACTTTTGCCATTCTGCTTCTATTCTTTCTTTTTTAAACAATGGCCACAGGGTAGCGGCCTTGCCATGGGCAGGTTCACAAAACAGATGCTGTTTTTTGTACTACTCTAACCGATGTGCATACTCAGCATTTACTTTATTGCCACAGGAATGGTTGTATAAATATGACTGATGAGCTTTTAAATATAGGCAACCATAATTCAGCTGTTGTTTAATTTTGCAGCTAAACTTGAATTATACCGATATTTAATAAGGCGGATTGCTGGATACAAAAAAAGGAAAGTTGGCAGTGGAAACGTTATTGTGATCATCGTAAATGTAAGCGTACAGCCTGTAAGCACCTTCTTTTCGGGGTGCCCGCACTCTTATAGTATTTCCTGCTGCTCCGCTAAGCACATGGTGTACTGGTTTAGGTTTGGTGTCTTTATCGTTTTCACCAAACTGGCTGAGCGTTTCCGGCAGAACCTCCCACTCAATCCGGAGAGAGTCCCCGTCCGGGTCAAAAGCATAAACAGCCGCACCATACTCCTGCTGAGGTTCCAGAAACACGCTTTGAAAATCAAAAGACCCTTTCAGCTTTAAATAAGCTACATAAGGTGCTTTGTTTGCGCTTGTATCACCCATCCAGAGTTCACGCATCACATCCACCATTTCCGTTTCTTCGCCTGTTTCTGTCAGAAGGCTGAACCAGGTAGGGGTGTACTCGTGCTTATGCCCCCAGTAAAACACGTAGCCGCCAAGGCACCTGCCTATACCAGGACTAATGTTTTCCTCGTACCGTTGTTTTATAAAACCAGCTTTTTCAGAGCTTGTCTGCTCCAGCGGAGCACCCCATAAAGTGGTGTAAGTTTCCCAGGCACCCCGCGCTCCGAACTCTGAAATAATGTAAGGTCCCTTCCATTCCACTTTCTCCAGCCGTTTCTCCACCTTGTTCAAACTGCCAAACATATTAAAGGAGATCACATCAATGGCAGGGCATTCTTTTTGCACCAGGTTAATGGTTTTGCTTCTCAGGCCGATTAACATGGTAGTGGTAGGATGATTGGGGTCTACCTCGTGGATCATCTCAGCCACTTCGTTCACTGCGTCCCACACCTTTGAGTTAGTGGCCTCCATATTCACTTCGTTGCCTACTCCCCACATCAGCAGTGCCGGGTGGTCTTTGTATTGGAGCACAATCTCCCGCAACTTCTCCAGTTGCTGGGTCACCAGCTTTTTGTCGTAATAGTTGAACCCTTCATTTTCACGCTCCATCCAAAGCCCCAGTGTTACGGTAAGGCCATTTGCATGGGCTTCATCCAGAATCTGCTGCGCATTATCCGCATGCCACACCCGTACAGAGTTGCCACCGTTTTCTTTGATTTTACTGAAGTGTGTATAGCCACCTGCTCCTTTTATAAAATAGGGCTCGCCGTTACGCAATAGCGTGTACTGACCGTTCTGGCCAACAATTTCCACCGTTCTTCCCCTGCGAATATACTTTTCCTGCGCATTTGTATCTTCCCCGCAGCTTGTCAGAAAAGAACATAATACAACAGCAAAAAGAGATACATAATGTAGAACAACTCTTCTGTTAAGGGTGGACATGCAAACAGTATAGATGAATATAAAACTGGTAGAAAAGACTGGCACAAAGCAAACGCGTCAAACTGGCCAAAGTTGTCATTTAAAACTTTTGAAGCTTGGTACGAGTATATCGGGAAGCATGTTCCTTTAGAGGAATCCTTCGTTCCCATTCGATGCTGCCGGAGTTCAATCTTTTTATTCAATAAATAAGATCTTTATTTTTACATCTACATGATGTATATGCACACAAAATATCAGAAGGAAAAATACACCCCTGGCCCTGATACACCATTAAAACGTACGGAGATAACGACCATACGAGCCATGATCGTATTAGGGCTGGTTACGCTTGTAATTTTCCTGTACTGGTTTTTTGACGAAGACCATGTGGGATATGCGCCGCTGTACTGGATGCTGACCACCGCCCTTGGGTTCAAGCTGCTGCGGACGCTGCATGAGTGGTACCACTACTTTAACGTAAGCAAACCCCTCCGGCCGGAGTTAAAAACAGACTTCACGGTGGATATTTTCACCACCTCCTACCCCGGGGAGCCGCACAGCATGATAATCAATACGCTGAGCGCTATACAACAGATACGCTACCCACACACCACGTACTTATGCGATGAAGGGGATGACCCTGTACTGAAAGAAGCCTGCAGGCGCCTTGGTGTGATACACGTAACCCGTACTGAGAAAAAAGATGCCAAAGCTGGTAATGTGAACAATGCACTCCAGCATGCCACCGGCGATATCTGCCTGATCCTAGACCCTGACCATGTACCAGTGCCGGAGTTTATTGGTGAGGTGCTGCCGTATTTTGAAGATCCGGACGTTGGTTTTGTGCAGGTAGTGCAGGCGTACAGCAACAACAAAGAAAGCCTGGTGGCCTATGGTGCCGCAGAGCAGACATACAGCTTCTACGGGCCCATCATGATGGGCATGAACAGCTATGGCACTGTACAGGCCATCGGTGCCAACTGTACCTTCCGCCGCAAAGCACTGGATTCTATTGGCGGGCATGCGGCCGGATTGGCGGAGGACATGCACACTGCAATGCTGTTGCACGCGAAGGGCTGGAAGTCTGTTTACGTACCTAAAATTTTAACACGCGGTCTTGTACCCGCTACCCTGGCATCTTATTACAAACAGCAGATAAAATGGGCGCGCGGCACCTTTGAACTGCTCTTTACGGTATACCCGAAACTGTTTGGCAGCTTTACCTGGAGGCAGAAAATCCACTACCTGACACTGCCTCTTTACTACCTGTTTGGTGTCTTCAACCTCATCGACTTCCTGATTCCCATTCTGTCGTTGGTGCTGGCCGAGTTCCCCTGGTATGTTTCCCTTGGAGAGTTCATGGTCATGTTCGGTCCTTTTTTCTGCATTTCTGTCTGTATCAGGCACTATGCACAACGGTGGCTGCTGGAAAAGAAAGAAAACGGGTTTCACCTGTTCGGGGGCCTTCTCCGCACCGGCACCTGGTGGGTCTTCTGCCTTGGGCTGGTTTATTCTATTTTAAGAATTAAGGTCCCCTACATTCCTACTCCCAAGGATGACAAGCCTAAGAACAATTTTATCCTCAGCCTGCCGAATATAACGGTTTGCGTACTTACACTGTGGGCTATTTACTTTTACCAGCGTACGTACGGCTATCTTTTATACAACCCCTATGTGCAGATGATGACCATGTTTGCCCTGGTCAACTTCACCATCCTCGGGAGTGTGGTGCTTATCGGGCAGGAGCGTTTCCTGGCCTCGCTTCACAGCAAGATAGTGGAGGCACCGGCCTGGCAACCGGTTTTAAAACCGTTCCGGAAAAGGTTCGGGCGCACCAGGCATGGCTTTTACAATGGTATCCGGCGCATAGCCCTGGCTACTACCGTCCTGGCAGCCATCGTGTCCATTGCTTTTATTATTTTTAGAGATGAGGCCTATGTTTACCTGGTAAGACCATACCAGGAACAAAGGCTGAAAGAGCATGATTCGCAACAGCCTGCCCATTGGTGGGATAAAGTTATTCAAAAGCTGGAGCCGCCTGAAACTCAGGAATAGTATCCGGCCTCATAAACTCCTGGTGTTTCTCTTCGTTACACAAATACAGATTTGTATAACCTTAAAAACCTAAAAGCTATGAACAGAAACCAAAATGAACACCAGGACAATTCCCGCGGCTTCCAGACACGCCGTTCAGAAAGATACCGCCATCCCGAAAGTGACAACAATTACCGTTTCGACGACTATGGTTCCTCTGCACGCGGTGGCTATGGTAACGAAGGGCATTCCGGCACCTGGGGAAACCAGGGTAACGAAATGGCCGGTTCCCGCAACACGTCTAACCAGGATGTTTACGGCACCTACAGCACATCGCGCAACTATGGCAACATGGGTAGCTATGGTGGCGCTCAGGGGTTCGGCACATCCAGAGGAGGAAATATAGCACAGCGCCACTACGGCTCCGGCAATACCGGATACAACTATACCAGCGGCATGGGCAACCCAGGAGAAGCCCGTGACAGCGACTACAGCCTAGGCGGCCACCGCGTTTATGGCTATCAGCGTGACTACGACAGCCATGGCTCTGACAGGGGCAACGACAGAGACAATGACCGTTACCGCTCTGGCAGCACCAGGGGGTTCCAGGACAGCAACAGCGGCAACTACGACTCCAACCAGAAAGACTACAACTACTACGGGGGTATGGGCTCACCAGACCAGGCCAGGCAGAGTAACCTGAATAGCCCAAGCCGAGGCATCAACTACGGTGGTGGCAGCAATTACGGAGAAAGAGATTACGGCTCTGACGACCGCCGTGGCAACCGTGGCTCCGACAGAAACAGCTCTTCTTCAGGCCGTGCTTTGTACGGTTCGGATACCTCCAGAAGGTTTGAGGGTACGCGGCAGGGACGTTATGACTTTGATGAAGACAACTATAATAATGCCGGCGGCAATTCCAGCAGTAGCGGCAGCGGCTGGGGCAGCTCCGGCAGAAGCAGCTCCTCCAACTACGGTGGTTCGGAAGGCAGCTACATGGGCAGCGGCTACAGACGCGAATCGCAGAACGATTCCGGCTCATACGGTGGCAGTGGCTACAGCCAGAACCGGGCACAGTCTTACGGCAACAGCAACCGCCGTGGGGCCTATGGCGACAGAAACTTTAACAGCGGCTTTGTCAGCTCTGACGATAGCCACTCCGATAGTAACTACCTTGCCAGCCGCAACCGGGGCCGCACTTTCGACCGCGACAGGGGCGATGACCGCGAACGTGGCCGTATGGGAGGCCGCTATTAAGGCTCAGAAGCATAAGCAGGCAAGGCGAAAGGGCTTTTTCAGAAACATTGCCCTGCTCTGCAGAAAGTTTATATAAAAATGACCTGTAAAAGAAGGAGGCGCTATGTTGTAGCGCCTCCTTCTTTTACAGGTCATTTTTACTTGATGCACACACTGCGCAACTCACGCATACTACCGTAAAAAACGTTGCAATCCACTTTGCCCTCAATACCTTTTATGGATCCGACATCTGTGTGTTGCCAGAAGGCAAGCTTTAACTTCTCACTCTTCTCCAGCCGTAGCTTCGGCACATTATAATGCGCAATCCAGAGGTGATATTCATCAAAATGACCAGCCAGGTAATTCTGGTAGAAATTATAGCCGGTATAGATGATAGGCTTTACTCCATATGCCTTTTCTACCTGCTCCAGCCACACCTTCAGGTCTTTCCTCAGTTGTGCCACAGGCCTTCGGCCACGAACCTCCACATCCAGTACAGGGGGTAGGTCGCCCACAGATAATTTTACTGTGGAAATAAAATTTTCTGCCTGCAGTTCCGGTTTGATATAGGGCAGGTAAAAATGATAAGCCCCCCGCGCAATACCAGCGGCACCGGCACCGTCCCAGTTATCCTGAAACTGCTTGTCCTTTAGGCTTCTACCTTCTGTGGCTTTCACAAAGGCAAAAGTAACCTCATTCTCCCGCACCTGCTGCCAGTCTATCTCTTTCTGGTAATGTGAGACATCCACCCCATACACACTGTGGCCTTGCGGCCAGACAGGCTTGGGCTTCTCTATAAACAGTTCCACATACACCACCACCAGCGCCAGCGTTGCCAGCACGGCGAGCCCTATCCAAAACTTGTAAGGAGATGCTGGCCTTGCTTTCTTTTTAGGCTTTGCCGCTGCTGTTCTGACGGCTGGTTTAGCCTTTGGCTTAGGGCGCACAATGCGTTTGGCAGGCTGCTTCTGAATAGCACCCCAGGCATCATCTTCAGTAGATTTTCCCTTCCGGCTCAAATTTAGAATACTTCCAGTTCACGTTGCGGCATTCCTGACAGGTGCTCCAAAATCTCCCCATCAGTGGTCATATAACCCTTCATCAAGTCGGCTGTAAGGCAGGAGTGCACGGGCAGCAGGCCAATCATATCACCAATGTGGTATTTCTCGAATTGCTCAGGAGTGGCTTTTATCACGCCATGCTCCTGCGACAGCGAAACTAAGTCAATGCCACTGACCGGTGTTGTCCAGCCATCGTTCGTAAACTCCACCACCCGGCCATATAGCATAGAGCTGTCTTCCTGCTGCAATGCGTCTTTGGAAAAATGCACGCTGCCGCCATAGATAATGATCTCACCGCGCTTCTGGTGCTTGGCCACCACCGGACAAGCCACACACACTGCTATGTCATCGAAACTGCAGGAGCCGATGCGCTGTTGCATGAGGTCGTAAAAAACAAAATTACCCGGCCTGATCTCGTCCACGCCGGTCAGATTGTCCAGTATGCTGCAGGAAGGTGTATCCCCGATGGAGAGCTGCAGGTTAGGAAACTGCCCGACGTAGCGGTCCCTGAGCAGTTGTAACTGGTATACCGAGGTATTATGTATGGTTTGTATAGCGTAAACATCTGTTTGCTTATATGTATGGCCATCGTGCACCACAAAACCGCCAAACTCTAATTTATCGCTTTCTTTTATTTTACTTAAGAGTTTATCCAGCACGGTATGGTTGTTGGCAAGTACGCCTGTGCGTCGGTAGCCGGTATCTATCTTTACCCAAAGCTGAACCGGATGTTTCAGGCCAATGGCTAGGGCCTCCACCGTTTCCTCGTTCACAGCCAGCAAATGCAGCTTGATACGTGAAGCCAATTCGTTCATGCTGTCCATTTCCAGCACGTTGGCAGGAAACGCGATCATAATATCATTCCAGCCATGGTTGGCGAAATAACGGGCCATTTTTACAGAGGATACTGTAATGGTATCTATACCATAATTGCGGAACCACATGCCCACCTGCGCCGACTGATGCGTTTTGAAATGCGGACGCAACCGGACGCCGTTCTCCTTTGCCTTCTGCGCCATCCTTCTGATGTTGTTCAGGCTCTTCTTCTTATCCAGTAGTAGTGTTGGTGTGGTTAATCTCATATATCAAAAACACAGTTTTTGTAGCAAATCTTGTGAAGTTACACAGGTTTATGCTAAAAGTCACGCCAGGGCATGCTTTTAGGTGACAAATGTCATTTCCTGCCTCCCCTCCACAACCGATCTTTGCACAGAGAAATTCAAGGATGAGGAGAGAAAACATGAAATTTACCCCTGCAGTCACCACTTCAGCAGATTTGCTAGCCAAATATGATGTGCCATCGCCCCGCTATACCAGCTATCCTACTGTTCCCAACTGGGGAGAAGCCCCGCTAACACAGGCGCGTTGGCTGCAACATGTGCAACAGACCTTCCGGAACACTAATACATCAGAGGGCATCAGTTTATACCTGCACCTGCCCTTTTGTGAGCAGCTGTGCACCTACTGTGGCTGTAACAAGCGCATCACCAAAAACCACGCGGTGGAGGAGCCTTATATGCAGGCCCTGCTACAGGAGTGGGACCAGTACCTGGCGGCATTCGGGGAGAAACCGCGCATTACGGAGCTGCACCTTGGCGGCGGCACGCCGACCTTTTCAGCGCCAAAAACCTGAAGCGGCTGCTGGAGGCCCTGCTCAGCAAAGCAGAGGTAACACCAGAGGCTGAGTTCAGCGTAGATGTGCACCCCAATGCCACTAATGCCGCGCAGCTGCAGGTGCTGTACGACCTAGGTTTCAGGAGGCTCAGCGTCGGCATCCAGGACTTTGACCCGCGGGTGCAGTTTGTCATCAACCGCATCCAGAGTTTTGAGCAGACAAAAGAGATATTCGACACCGCCCGCGCCATCGGCTACACCTCCATTAACGGAGACATTATCTATGACCTGCCCCACCAGACCGCTAACAGTGTGCGCCACACGATTGAGAAAGTAAAAGAGCTGCGCCCGGAGCGCATTGCGTTTTACAGTTATGCCCATGTGCCCTGGAAGAGCAAAGCGCAGCGCCGGTCTTCTAAGGCCGACCTGCCGGAGCCAGCCGAAAAAAGAGGCTTATACGAGCTGGGCAGAAACCTGCTGGAAGAGGCCGGTTATAGTGAAATAGGCCTGAACCATTTTGCCCTGCCGGAAGATGAACTATACATAGCTGCACAGCAAGGCAGGCTGCACCGCAACTTTATGGGTTAAACGCCCCGCCACACCGAACTACTGGTTGGCCTGGGCGCCTCCAGTATCTCCGATACCGGCACCGCCTTTATGCAGAACGTAAAGGAGGTGGAAGCCTATGAGGCCGCTGTTGCCACCAACCAATTGCCTATCTTTAAAGGCCATGAATTCACACCAGAGGACAGCCGCATTCGCCAGCACATCCTTAACCTGATGTGCCGCCTGCGCACCTCCTGGACAGAGGCAGAGCTGCTTTACTTTGTGGATGCCCTCGTTCGCCTGCAGCCTTTGGCAGAAGATGGCCTGGTGGAGTACGGAAGGGATTACATACAAGTACTGCCGGCTGGCAGGCCTTTCCTGCGCAATATTGCCATGTGCCTCGATGCTAGGCAATGGGATGCTAAGCCGACAACACCTGTATTCAGCAGGTCGGTGTAAGTTACCTCTCCCAAACTTTTTCCTTTGTTGAGCCCCCTGGCCTAAATCAGGAAAGGGAGCCATATGGGGAAGCCAGCGGCGCCTAAGGCAAAACAGCAAAAACAGATTTCTGTCTTAGATCCCTTACCTTTGCAGAAACAAGCATCACAGCCATGAGCTTTTATTACGTTAAGGCGCTGCACATCATTTTTGTTGTTACCTGGTTTGCCGGGTTGTTCTACATTGTGCGTCTGTTTATATATTATGCAGAAGCCGACGAGAAGCCGGAGCCAGAGAAATCCATTCTGCAGCGGCAGTTCTCCCTGATGCAGAAAAGGCTGTGGTACGGAATCACCTGGCCTTCTGCCGTGCTCACCCTGATTTTTGGCCTGACCATCCTGCACCTCTACGGCTCCATTCCCGGCTGGCTGGTCTGGAAGCTGTGTTTTGTAGTGGGGCTTTATGTGTATCATTTTCTTTGCCACCGTATTTTCATGCAGCAGCAGCAAGGCATCCTGAAGTATAACTCCACCCAACTCCGCATCTGGAACGAAGTAGCCACCCTGTTTCTGATCAGTATTGTTTTTCTGGTGGTGCTTAAAAGTTCTCTGAGTATGCTGTGGGGTATCCTCGGACTCATCCTCTTTTCAGCCATGCTCATGCTGGCCATCCGCATCTATAAAAAACTCAGAGAGGCAGGAAGCTAAAATTTAGAAAATTCAGAAGTTAGTAATTTAAAAAGGCAGAGAGTATGCGCAACGCGACACTGAAAACAAACGAGAGGGAGCTGTTAAAACTGATTCGTTTCTTTAGCAAACGTGGTGAGCAATTGGCAGCAACAGGTGAACTGACGGAAGAGCATGCGCAACTAACAAAAGCTTGCCAAAACCTAGAAACGCAGCTTTACAACCATGCTGAGAACCGTGCTGCCATACTGGAGAAGCGTGAGCGCCTGGAGAAGATAATCGAAGACAAGGCACAGTGCCCCAAGTGCCACAAAGCAGATATGCTGAAGAAGACCGGGGTGGCGACAAACGAGTACGGCTGGAAGAGCAACACTTACCGCTGCCGCCGCTGCAACACCACCTTTACCTGGAACCGCCCGAATAACCCCTGGCACATGGTAGAGTTCCTGGAGCGCTACATCCAGGAACTGGAGCAAAACCTGCAATCAGAGCAGCCTGAAGATATGAGGCAGCACATCGAAAGCGCTATTCCGCAACTACAGGACAGCCTGTTCAGACTGCGCCCGGTGCTGCTAACCTCTAATGAAGAAGTGGAGGCCCTGGAACAAAAGGAAAAAGAAATGGGCAAGCTTATTCACCAGTTCAAAAACTACCTCCTCATCGAGAAAATTAAACTGGACACTTACCCGGAGGAGTAGTTGTCCTAAACATTGCTCCTTATTTGATTTTTGAGAGCACACTTGGAATGCTGTTCCGGTTGTTTTGCCATTTTATATTGCCAGGCAAATAGCAGGCACTCCTGCTAACATAAGCTACGGACAACCAGCAACGAACAACACCCTTTACACTCCCTGCACAAGCCAGTACCAGATGGCCAGTGTCAGGAATGAGATGGGGATGCCGAAGCCAATCATCATGTTAGCCAGGCGTGGCTTCAGGCCATAGGATGCCGCCACAATGCTGGCCGTGATCATGGGGGCCATGGCAGCTTCCAAAATCATAATCTGCGCCAACTCCCCTCTTACACCCAGCACCTGCACATAGAGCAGGTAAATAAGCAGGGGCGCCAGAACTAGCTGAAAGAACAGGCCAAGAATTAGAAAGCGCCAGTGTTTGCTGCGCCGCTCTATCCGCAGCTGCATACCCACCGATACAAGTGCCAGGGGTGTTACGGTACTACCCAGGCGCAGGAAAACTTCTTTCATTTCAGCAGGAAAGCTGTACTGCAGCAGGTTGAGCAGCAAGGCCAGGAAAAACATAATGAACGGCGGAAAGAAGAGTATCTTTCTGGAGATGGCTTTTATATCCGGCTGTCCTTTCGAAAAAGTGGCGGCCAGGGCAATGCCAAAGGTGGAGAGCACCACAAAGGTACCTGGCTGGTCAATCAGGATGGCTGTTTTCAGCCCTTCTGCGCCATACAAAGCATCAATCACCGGAAAGCCGATAAAAGATGTGTTGCCCAGACCGGCCGTGAGAATAAGGCAGCCGATAAGCTTCCGCGACCAGTTAAAAAATTTACCTAAACTCCAGAAGAACACTGCAGAGGCTGCAAAGCAAATCCACGCCACCCCTACCGGCAGCAGCACTGTGCTATCCAGCTTCACATCCGGAATATAATATAACGCCAGCGCAGGGAGTGATATATAGATAATGAACTGATTGAGTACCTGCGGTGAGTTAATCGGAAAGTCCCGTACTCTTTGCAGCAGGATGCCGATTGCCAGGCAACCAAATAACAATATCAAACTACTCATACATTTCCTGTAGATGTGGCAGCCAAAGCTGCTCTTAAAGGTAAGCCTGCCTGCCGAGAACTAGGGTGTGTCTGATGAATACTTTTTCAGGTAAAACCTAATAAAAGCCAGCTTCAGCATCGCTAAGAAACTGACGGCTAATTTCTCATATCTTGTAGCAACT